>JAHFAP010000075.1 GCA_023250495.1 Deltaproteobacteria bacterium
GTTTAAGAAGGGCTGTAGCATATTACGCGCTAACTGAAGGCGTCCAGCTCATCACGATGGCTATGGGAAGTGGCGATCTGACGATGGGGCTACTGCGCCGGATAATTCCCTTACTCCGACGGATCAAGCAGCCAAACTTTTCCTCCTTTCTTCTGTACCATCGGCAGCACGGCCCTCACCGTGGGGATCAACGGCAACTATCTATTGATGAGACGGCAAAGGCAAATGTAAGTTACGGGGCGTTCCAATGAACCTCTTAGCAACTGAAAGATTCAGGAGGACAAGATGAAAGCCTTAGGCGCAGGTGTGGATGTCGATGCAATGAAGCCCTTCGAGTCCTTACAAGATTGGAATCGGACCCTAATTAACAAGGTCAGCCAACAGATGGATCTGATTGAACGCATGAGCCGTCTTAGGCGTTATCTCTCACCCCAAATAGCCGAGACCATCCTCCAAAGCGGCGATGCTGATCTATTTAAAAGCCACCGACGTGAGATCACCGTCGTCTTCCTCGACTTGCGCGGCTTTACCGCCTTCTCTGACGCCGTCGAGCCTGAGGAGGCGCTAGAGCTGCTCAGGACCTATCACGCAGAAATGGGCAAGCTGATATTTAAGTTTGACGGGACCCTGGAGCGTTTTGCCGGAGACGGAATCATGGTCTTCTTCAACGACCCTATACCCTACGACGACCACGCGGAGAGGGCGGCGCGTATGGCCCTGGAAATGCGCGATAGAGCGAAAGAACTCCGTGTCGGATGGCTTAAAAAAGGTTACGATTTGGATTTAGGCCTGGGGCTGGCTGCCGGCTATGCGGCTCTGGGAAATATCGGTTTTGCAGGTCGTCTGGACTATGGGGCGATCGGCAGCGTGACGAATCTCGCCTCCCGGCTATGCGGGGAGGCCAAGGGTGGCCAGATCCTTACCAATCAGAAGACGCTTAGCAAGATCGAACACTTGGTGGAGGCTGAGCCTATCGAGGAATTGCACCTCAAGGGATTTGCTCGTCCTGTCAGCGCGTTTAATATTATGAATCTCCAACAGCGAGCAGGACACGCTTAGCAGAACCCTTATGCGGGACACAAATCCAAACGGCTCCGGAAGTCGAATGATAGGGACAAAGGAGGAAATATGAAAAAGATTAACGACTTTGTTTCTTTTCTGTTTATCCTGTTTGTCTTCTGCATGCTCGTCGGTGAGTTGTCCTATTCTGGAGGCACGACGAGAATCCCTTGGTCGTGCGCCAGCTATAACGCCTCAAGCAGCAAGCAAAAAGCGGCGCTAACCACCGGCTACTTAGAGGGCGTACAGGCAGCGGTTGACAAAGAAATGCGCGACATGCTTGTGCCGCCGGAAAATCGGGAGCACCCGATCTGGTGGGTCCTGCCCAACGGAAGGATTACAGCTGAGGATTTGGAGACAAGCCTATCTGCGTTCTGTGAATCTAAAGGCAATAAAGGAAAGACATTGCTTGATGCTTTTCTTAGCATTGCCGCCAGAAAAGATGGTTCTCCCAAAACTGGGTTAGCCTTCGACGATGGCCCATCAAACGAGTGGCGGATGATTCTTGGGGAGAGCAAGTTTGCGTGCCTAAGCTATAGCTCGGCAAAGGAAAGCGAACGGGACGGCGTAATTTATGGCTATTTTCTTGGCACAAAGGCCATGAGGCTTACGCTAAAAACTCCCCGTGAGCTGTCGTTGATGGTGTGGCCGGACGCCGATTATCATGACGTAATGGCGAGGGTCGATGCGGCCTGCAGGGAAACAAGATATATAAATTCCACATTGCGGGATATCCTTTGGATTGTTACCGCAGAGATGGGCGTGGAAAAAATGGGGGGAGCAAGAAGGATCGCTGACAGAAAATAAAAAGGGTCCGTCGCAGTTCAATCAAATTTCTTGCCTTTTGGCGAAAAACTCGGTAGGTATTCCTCAACTCAGGTCGCACGCGCAACCAAGATGGATTTAACCGGCAAAGTCGCCTTGGTTACCGGAGGCGGAACCGGCATCGGGAAGGCTGTCAGCCAAGCGATGGCCAAAAACGGCGCCCGGGTAGCCATAGCATCCCGAAACCCATCTCACTTAAAGAGCGCGGCAGAGGAGGCCGCAGACTGTAGCGGCTTCCTCCTGCCCATCGAGATGGACATCCGGAGGAAAGAGCAGGTCCAAAGAGGGATCGCCAGGGTCCTGGAGGCCTGGGGACCGGTCGACCTCCTCGTCAACAACGCCGGCATCTCCGGGGTGAACCGGATCGACGACCCGGAGGACGGCCGCTGGCACGACATCGTCGAGACGAATCTCACCGGCACGTATCTAGTCACCAAAGAAGTTCTCAGGTTCATGAGAAATCACGCCAACGGCCGGATCATCAATGTCTCGTCAGTGCTGGGCAAGTTTGGAGTTGCCGGCTATAGCGCTTATTGCGCGAGCAAACATGGTATGATCGGCCTCACCAGGGCGCTAGCGTTGGAAGTCGTGGGCCGCGGCATCACCGTCAATGCGATCTGTCCCGGCTGGGTGGAAACCGAGATGGCGCGCCTAGGCATCAGCGAGAGCGCCGCGTACGAAGGCATCACGCCGGAGGAGTTTAAGAGGCAGGCGGTCGAAGCCGTGCCGATCAGGAGATTCCTCGATGCCGGCGAAGTGGCCCAGTTGGTGCTTTATCTCGTATCTGATAAAGCGGGCGGAATCACCGGCCAGGCGATCAACATCTGCGGCGGGCAGACTATGGCATAAAAAAGAGAGGATCGAGGATGGAGGATCGAAGATAGCGCGCTCGACCCACGAGCGCGCACCGGTCAAAGAACAAGATGGACATTAGCGAGTTAAAGGCTATAGCTAAAGAGTTAAGGGTCGATATCATCCGCATGCTGACGGCGGCGGGCTCCGGCCATCCCGGAGGATCGCTCTCCTGCATCGATATCATCGTCACGCTCTTCTTTAATAAGATGCGTCACAAACCTGAGGATCCCAACTGGTCCGGTCGGGACCGATTCGTTCTTTCCAAGGGCCACTGCGTGCCGGCTCTGTACGCTGCTCTGGCTAAGGCGGGATATTTCCCCCGCGAGGAGCTTCTGACGCTGAGGAAGCTGAACAGCCGGCTGCAGGGCCATCCCGACCGCAACCGCCTCCCCTACCTCGAGGCATCGACCGGCTCATTAGGCCAGGGACTCTCCATCGCGCTCGGAATGGCGCTTGCCGGAAAAACCATGAAAGCGAGCTATCGCGTTTACTGCATGATCAGCGACGGAGAGTGCCAGGCGGGCCAGGTCTGGGAGGCCGCGATGGCCGCGCCGAAATACAAACTCGACAACCTCTGCGTGCTTCTCGACTACAACAAGATCCAGCTCAGCGGGGCCGTGGATAATATCATGAGCTTGGAACCCCTGCTGGAGAAATGGCGCGCCTTCAACTGGAACACGATGGAGATCGACGGCCACGACTTCAAGGCGATCATCCGATCCCTGGATGATGCCGAAAAAGTCAAAGGCAAGCCGACGCTGATCCTGTGCCACACCACGAAGGGAAAAGGCGTCTCGTTCATGGAAGGCAAGTGGGAGTGGCATGGGAAGGCGCCGAATCGAGACGAAGGAGAGAGGGCGGTTCAGGAAATCCTCGCCCGGCCCTGATTATGGCAGCGAAAGCGACAAGAGTAGCCTTTGGCGAAGCCCTGGCCAGATTGGGCGGCGAAAACCCCCGCATCGTGGTGCTCGACGCGGATCTGAGCAAGTCTACAATGAGCGACTACTTTGCGAGCAAGTATCCCGAGCGATTCTTTGACATGGGGATCGCCGAGGGAAACATGGTCGGAACAGGCGCGGGCATGGCCTTAGCGGGGATGATCCCCTTCATCTGCAGCTTTTCCTGTTTTGTAACCGGACGCTTTGAGCAGATCCGGATGTCGATCGGCTACAGTCGCGCCAACGTGAAGATCGTCGGGACCCACTCGGGCATCGGCATCGGACCGGACGGCTACAGTCAGATGGCCATCGAAGATATCGCCTTGATGCGCAGCCTCCCCAACATGGTTGTGATCCAGCCCGCGGATGGAGTGGAAACGGAGCGGGCCGTGGAATACATAGTCCGCCACAACGGGCCGGTCTTTCTGCGCCTCACGCGGCAAGGGGTTGAGGATATCAACCCGCCCGATTACCAGTTTCGCTTCGGCGAAGGAGTGATCCTGCGCCCAGGGAAAAATGTCACGCTCATGGCAACCGGAGGCGTGATAGGCAACACGCTCAAGGCGGCCGCGATCCTTGCCGGGAAGGGCGTGGACGCCCAGGTCGTCAACATCCACACCCTCAAACCGATAGACCGAAAGCTCATCGCCCAGATCGGACGAAGCCACGGTCGGATCGTAACCGTCGAGGACCATGGGATCACCGGCGGCCTCGGTAGCGCGGTCTCCGAGGTTGTCGCTGAGCTGGGCCGCGGCCGGGTCAAACGAGTGGCTGTAGAGGATTACGGCGAATCGGGAGACGCCGAGGGCCTTTACAGAAAATACGGCCTCTCAGAAGAGAACATCGCCGCCAGGGCCCTCGAGCTGCTGCAGGACTAAAACCAATCTCCTCTGGGTTCTTAACTTCCGCTTGCATAAACTCTTAGGGAGCATCCGTTGGAAAGCGATAAAATCAATGTCTGCAGCCCTGCAACCGGCGATACCATCGCCGTTTTGCCCGTGGCGACGGCTGAGGAGCTTGTCCGCGCCGTGGCCAAAGCGCGAGAGGCTCAGGGTCTGTGGAAGGAAACGAGCTTCTCTGAAAGGTCCAAGACCCTCTACGGCTTTCGCGACCTCCTGATCGATCACCAAGAGAAAATCGCCGGCATTCTCGCTTCGGAGACCGGCAAACCCATGGCCGAGGCCTACGGCATCGAGCTTTTCTACGTATGCGACGCCATCGGCTTCTGGGCGAAGAGCGGCGCCGCATATCTCAAGCCCGAAAAGATCCGGCCGCACCTTTTAAAAACCAAAAAAGTCGTATCCCTCTACAATCCTATAGGGGTGGTTGGGATCATCAGCCCGTGGAATTTTCCCTTGGTCTTGACCATAGGCGAGGCGATCCCGGCTTTGATGGCCGGCAATGCCGTGATCATCAAGCCCTCCGAGCTGACGCCTCTCTGTGCCCTCTTCGGCGCCGAGCTGGCACAGCAGGCCGGATTTCCGGAGAGTCTTGTCCAGGTCCTCGTCGGCGCCGGGAACATCGGAGAGCTGCTGGTCGAGCATGTCGACATGATCTCCTTTACCGGAAGCGCGGAGACGGGAAAAAAAGTAATGCGCCGCGCCGCGGAAAGATTGATCCCCGTGACTCTGGAGCTGGGCGGCAAGGATCCGATGATCGTTCTCAAAGATGCGGACTTGGAGCGGGCCGCCAATGCCTGCGTCTGGGGCGCGCTGATGAACTCGGGACAGGTCTGCACCTCCATCGAGCGCGTTTACGTGGAGGAGCCTGTCTATCAGGATTTTGTTGACAAGATCCTGGCGCGAGTTCAGGCCCTGCGCCAGGGAGCAAGCGAGGAGGAAGTCGAGCTGGGAAGCATGACCTCCGCAGAGCAGCTGCGCAAGGTGGAATCCCAGGTGGACGACGCGGTGAAGAGAGGGGCCAGAGTCCTTTGCGGCGGCCGGCGTAATCCCAAACTCACGGGGCTTTACTACGAGCCCACGGTGCTGGCGGATGTGAACCACGAGATGGAGATCATAAAGGAAGAGACCTTCGGCCCGATCATTCCGATCATGAAGGTGAAGGACTGGGAAGAGGCGGTGCGCCTGGCCAACGATTCCCGCTACGGCCTCGATAGCAGCGTCTTCACGCGCGATACGGGGCGCGGCCGGCGGATCGCGGAGAAGCTGCAGACGGGATCGGTATGCGTCAACGACAGCCTGGTGAACTTCGTCATCACCGATGCTCCGATGGGAGGCGTCAAAGAGAGCGGCCTCGGAAGGCGCCACGGCGCCGAAGGCATCCGCAAATACTGCCGGCAGAAAACCATCGTCGTGGACCGGCTCGGTCTCAAGAGCGAGTTCAACTGGTTCCCGGTAACGCGCAGAAAGATGGAATTTATCCGCCGGGGCTTGAGGTTTTTTTACCGCTCGGGCTGGAAGAATAAGTTTTCGCCCCCACGGCGGACGGACGGCTGAGTTTCCTGGCGAAACCTATTGACTTACGCCCCAAGAGGAAGGAAATTGAGGCATTGTTTCGCCCCCCAAGCAGGCCGAGGCTCGGCAAGAGAGACGCGGCAGGCTCTGGGAATTCATTGCCAAACATTTAAAGGAGATCGCCTATGAGCAAAGACCTGCAGAAATTTATCGCCCTCGAAGAGGAGAAAAGGCCCGGGTCGGTGATCCGCGTCAAAGATCGGATCGACCCGAACCGGCATGAGACCATAGCCTATTTGAAGCACCTCGATCTGCGCGGAGTGCAGAAGATGGTGCTTTTTGAAAACGTCTTGAGCCTTAACGGCGAGCCTTCGCCCTTCCCGCTCTTCTACAATCCCTGGGTGACGCGCCAGTTCTGCGCCGACTCGCTCGACATGGGAGAGCTTAAATCGAATATGGACTTGAGCCTTGAGGTCGCCAGGCTTGAACTGCAAAGGGGGGAGCTGGAGACCGTTCCTTCGAGCAAGGCGCTCTGTAAAGAAGTGGTGCTCAAAGGCCCCAAGGCCGACTTGAGAAACCTTCCCATCCCCATGCACCAGAAGGACGACGTCGGCGCCTACCTTACCATGACCTGCATCATGAAGAGCATCAAGGGCGGATTTTATGACATCACCTTCACCAAGAACATGTACTACGCGCCGCAGCGGATGAGCTTCTCCGCGCATGCCCACCATCACCTCGAAGCGATGACGGTGGAATACGAAAAGGAGAACCGGCGCGCACCGGTGATCGTCGTCCTGGGCCACCACCCGGCTTTCTACCTCTCCAGTTGCTGCATGACCCCTTTCGGAAACAACGACTACGCCACCGCCTCGGCCTTTCTCCGGGAGCCGCTGCGGCTGACGCCGTCGGAGACGTGGGGCGAGGATTTTCTTGTTCCCGCGGATGCCGAGGTCATCATCGAAGGCGAGGTTCCTCCCCATGTCCGCGAATCGCAAAACCCCTTCGGCGAGATCCTGGGCTACTACCAGCTCGAGATGAAGATGCCGGTCATCGAGGTGACCGCGATCACGCACCGAAAGAAAGCGATCGTCGAGGACTTCTGGCCCGGCCAGATGGACCACTGGAACCTGGGCAGCGTCCCCAAAGAGGGCAGCGTCTACAACGTGATCAAAAAGAACGTGCCCGGCATCAAGGCGATCCACCTGCCGGCCTCGGGCTGCGGTCGTCTCATCTGTTACATATCGATCAAAAAAGAATTCATTAACGACCCCAACAAGGCCGCCATGCAGGCCTTTGTCGAGATGCCGAATCTCAAGCTGGCCGTGATCGTGGACGACGATGTCGATGTCTTCAACGAGCGGGAAGTGATGTGGGCGGTCAGCACCCGAACCCATTGGGATAAAGACCTCGAGGTGATCCGCAACGTCCAGAGCTTCCGCGGCTGGCTCGGCGACGCCGTAGCCATCATCGACGCAACCAAACCCTTAAAGGGTGATTTCCCCAAGCGAAACGAGATTTCCCAGGAGGCGATGGAGCGGGTGAGCCGATTCTTCAAGTAGGGAGGGAAGATGGAAAAGTGGGCGTCTATCTTCTGGATTCTCGGAATCAGCATCGATTTCCTCGATCAACCAGGAAGGGAAGCGAGATGGACAAAGGTCTGATCTCAGGATTGAAGTTTTTCAGGCGGGGGAAGGTGCGGGATATCTATGATCTGGGCGATCAACTGCTGATGGTCGCCTCGGACCGCATCTCCTGCTTCGATGTGGTCCTGCCGACCGAGGTCCCGGACAAGGGAAAGATTCTGACCTCCCTCTCCCTCTACTGGTTCCGAGCCATGGAAGATTTAGCGCGCCATCATCTGGTGAGCACGGATGTTTCCCAATTCCCTTCCGTCTGCCGCCCCTACAGGGACCGGCTGGAAGGCCGCAGCATGCTGGTTCGAAAGGCGACGCCCGCGCCGGCGGAGTGCATCGTGCGAGGCTATCTTTTCGGCTCGGCCTGGAAGGAGTATTGCGAGCACGGCCGAGTCTGCGGCATCCCGCTCCCACGCGGTTTGGTTGAGGCCTCCCGGTTGGAAGAGCCGGTCTTCACGCCGTCAACGAAGGCGCCTGTTGGTAAACATGACGTGAACATCACCTTTTCGAAGATGGCGGATATGGTCGGAAAGCAGCGGGCCGAGAAGATGCGCGACCTGAGCGTCGCGATCTATCTCCGCGCGCGCGCGATGGCCGAGGCCAGAGGCATCATCATCGCGGATACGAAGCTGGAGTTCGGCATCATGGACGGCGAGGTGATTGTCATTGATGAGCTGCTGACGCCGGACTCATCACGCTTCTGGCCCATGGAGGGGTTCCGCCCCGGGAAATCGCCGGAGAGCTTCGACAAACAGTACGTCCGCGACTACCTGTTGAGCATCCACTGGGACATGAAACCTCCGGCTCCCGAGTTGCCGCGTGATGTCGTGAAAAAGACCCAAGAGAAGTACGCCGAGGCCCTGCGCCGGCTGACAACGACTTTAGGATGAGGTCTTGAAGGAAAAACAATGGCAAATACAGTTTCTATCGGTGGACTGAAAGTTGAAGAATCGCTGTACCGTGTAATACGCGATGAGATCGCGCCCGGCACGGGCGTCGAGGCCGATGAATTTTGGGCGGCCCTTGGCCGGATTGTCAAAGATTTAGCCCCTAAGAATCGAAGGCTCCTCGAAAAACGAGATCTCCTGCAGCGGAAGATTGACGCGTGGTGTTCGACAAGAAAGCATCGGCCCATCAACAAGGAGGAATACAAGGCATTTCTAACGGAGATAGGCTACCTCGTTCCCGAAGGGAAAGATTTTCAGGCGATGCCGGCAAATGTGGACCTCGAAATCACCGAACTCTCCGGGTCCCAATTGGTGGTCCCGCTCGATAACGCGCGTTACGCGCTCAATGCGGCCAACGCACGCTGGGGCAGTCTGTATGACGCCCTCTATGGCACCAACGTGATTCCGGAAACAGACCGGGCGGAAAAGGGAGAAACCTACAATCCTGTGCGCGGCGCAAAGGTCATCGCCGCAACGGAGGCGTTCTTGGATGATGTGATCGGCCTTGAACGGGGTAAGTTTTCCGATGTCACGCAATTTTCTCTCAAAGCTATCGGCGGGAGAAAACAACTGGTCGCGGCGCTTGGGGATGGGAGCGAAGTCGGGCTGGCGGATCCGAGCAAATTTGTTGGCTATAAGGACAGCGGGCCTGAGTTAAAAAACATTCTACTTAGAAATAATGGATTGCACGTCGAGATCCAGATCGATCGAGACCACCCGATTGGCAAGGCGCATCCGGCAGGGGTGAAAGACGTGGTCTTGGAAGCCGCCGTGACGACCATTCAGGATTGCGAAGATTCCGTCGCCGCCGTCGATGCCGCTGATAAGGCAACGATCTACAGTAACTGGAACAGCATCATGAAGGGGACGCTGGAAGCAACCTTTGAAAAGAACGGCCGGATGATGGTCCGAAGACTGAATCCGGATCCGACCTTCACGGCCCCCGATGGGAAAACCCTCACGCTACCGGGGAGAAGCCTGCTGCTTGTCCGCAATGTCGGGATCCATATGTATACCGATGCCGTGACCACAGCCGATGGGCAAGCAATCCCGGAAGGGTTCCTTGACGCCATGGTTACAGCGTCGGCCGCCCTGCACGACATCAATGGGAATGGAAAATATAGGAACAGCAGAACCGGTAGCATCTACATCGTAAAACCCAAACTGCATAGTTCGGAAGAGGTGGCGGCGACGGTTGAATTATTTGCCAGGGTCGAGGAGGCGCTCGGTCTCCAAAAGAACACGCTCAAAATCGGCATCATGGATGAGGAGCGGCGCCTCACCGTGAATCTGAAGGAGTCCATACGTCAGGCGAAAGAGAGAGTTATTTTTATTAATACGGGCTTCCTTGACCGGACGGGCGATGAGATTCACACCAGCATGGAATTGGGCCCGATGTTGCCCAAGGGAGAAATCAAAAACCAGCCGTGGATCAGGGCCTATGAAGACTGGAACGTGGATATCGGCATCGAGACCGGACTGCCTGGCAAAGCCCAGATCGGCAAAGGGATGTGGGCGATGCCCGACGCGATGCGAGAGATGGTCGAAACGAAGATAGCGCATCCCCAAGCCGGCGCCACCACGGCGTGGGTCCCATCACCGACGGCCGCCACGCTTCACGCCATGCACTATCATCGGGTAAACGTGGCAGCCAGGCAGGCGGCGCTGGCAAGCAGAGGCCGCGCCAGTCTCGATGACATCCTGACGCCGCCGCTGTTAGATCGGGAGTTGAAGCCGGAGGAAATCCAACGAGAGCTGGATAACAATGCTCAGGGGATTTTGGGCTATGTGGTGCGCTGGGTGGACCAAGGGATCGGCTGTTCCAAGGTCCCGGACATCCATGACGTCGCATTGATGGAAGACCGGGCCACCTTGCGCATATCGAGCCAACATATCGCCAACTGGCTGCGCCACGGGATCGTGACCGAGACGCAGGTCAGAGAGACTTTTCAGAGAATGGCCAGAATCGTCGACAAGCAAAATGCGCACGACCCGAACTACCGAAACATGGCGCCGGACTTTGACAAGAGCATCGCCTTTCAAGCAGCGCTCGATCTCGTGTTTAAGGGAAGAACGGCAGCGAACGGCTATACCGAGCCGGTGCTTCACGCCCACCGGAGAGAAGTCAAAAATGCCCGTCTGTAAACCCGGAGCAGATCGTGACTGATCTCACCCCTTCGGCGCCGCTTTGAGCACCTGAGCGAGCTATTACGCTCGGGCCTGCCAGGATGATGGATCTCGATGAAGATGAACAACCGCGAAAACCACAATGTCGGAGCCTTCGATGCGGTAGGTCACAGATCGCCGAGGATGTCTTTTTTCACTTTCTCCCAGGCTTCGACGTCTTTGGGACTCTGCTCATGCTGCTGAATACGCTCATCGAGAAGACGGCGCTGGGATTCAGTGAGAGGCAGACGGGCGGCCTCTGCGGCGATCTCCTCCCAAAGCCCCTCAACCAAACGAATCTTCTCGCTCGGCGATAGCTTACGGAAGGTCTCGATTATGGGACGTGTATCCATGAAGCAGAGATTACTCTAGGCCGGCAGAAAAGTCTAGCCTCAGGAGTGATTCCGGTCACGAACCCGGCGCTTCTTCTACAGACCCGTAAGCACCTCAGCGAGCCTCTTCCCTATCCTCGGGGAATAAAATCCGAGGACACAGCCTACAGCCGCACCGACCAGCGCGCCAGGGAGAATGTTTTGGATGGAGAGTAGTGTCTCGACGCCATTTAAGATCCCGGTCTGACGACCACAAACGATTTCTCCGCAAGCTTCTTCTCACCGTCCCACAACTGCCAAACCCAAACACCGGGCACCAATTCCCACTCGTAAGAAAAGAGAAACTCGTCTACCACGGGTTTGCCCACGGGGACTGTTATAACTACTTCGTCGTGCAACCCCGTTGTGCCCGTTTTAGGATTGGTAAGCCCCGGTGAGGGATAACGAGTAATTGACCGTAACCGTACGGTGGACCGACCCGGTGCCTCGACAACGAATGAAACGCCGAAAGCCGTGCCCAAGGTGAGAGGGATGCGATCCGTCTGTTGCAGGAATACTTTACGTGAAGCCGTATAAACGGAACCGGAGGTTTGGTCGGCACGTTGTGTGTGCTCTACGCCCTCGAGGCGGTAGAGACCAAAGGACTCGATGCGTACGGTTATGTCCGCCCCCAATGCAGTTGAGGCAAGCAAAAGTCCAGAACAAAGCCCGTACAGCAGATTGAGAAAAGGTCGTGGCATCTCAAGACTCCTTCCTTGCGATCCAACCACTAAGTATCCTGCGGAACCGCTCGCAGTCTATCACGCCAAGCTCTTTCAGGGCTGGCAGACCAGATTCAGCAGCAATATCCGCCGCCCAATTTAGCTTGTCAAGGTTTTCTCGCTCTTGAATGCGCTGCCAAATTCGCAGTCTATCCAGATATCGGCCCGCTGCATATCAGCCAACAAGATGCTGAAATACGGATCTCGATGAAGCTTGGCCGAGGATTTTGGTGCGGGACTAGGTCAGCAGGCGGTCAATACCCGACCACCTCCCACAGATCACTCTTTGGC
>JAHFAP010000076.1 GCA_023250495.1 Deltaproteobacteria bacterium
CCTCTGGCGCCGGACATGCGGCGGCTCTTGCATGGGTTGAGAGAGCGCCGCTCAGGCCCAGATTCGAGATCTGAGATTTGCAATTTGAGATTCCGAGCGAAGCGAGGACAGAGGGGGGGTTGACAAGGAGATCAGGGTTTCTTATGATGGGGTCGTTTAGATGATCCGGCTCAGCGTTACTCTTTGAAACAAACCCCACACTAAAGTAAATATTCACTGAATCCCGACCCGAAGTTTGATTTGGATTCCAAGCGAAAAATTCACGTCTGTGCCAGAAACCCTTTGCGTCCTACGATGGCGCGTTTTTAGTCGGGCCCGTATGGTGGAATGACGGCATGCCGGCTCATCTGCTGGGCCCGAGCAGTGGCGGATCGAAACGGGATCGCGCGACTCTGCTCGGCCGGCATTAGATTCTGAGAATCGAATCCAGCAGTCCCGCATTAGGCAGCGACGAATGATTCACGCTGAGGCATGAAAGGAGAGGAATGTCTATGGTACGTGGGAGTAACCGAGCCGAATCGGAGGCCGTTGTTGAGGACAACAAGCTCAATCTCAAGTCTCTGAAGGAAAAGAAGATCGGCGAGTTGGCATTGATCGGCAAAAACTTCAACATCGAGGGCGCCGCCAATATGCGCAAGCAGGAGCTCATCTTCGCCATATTGCAGGCCCAAACGGAGCAGAACGGCTTTATCTACGGTGAAGGCGTGTTGGAGACGCTTCCCGATGGCTTCGGCTTTCTCAGAGCCCCGGATTATAACTACCTCCCCGGCCCCGACGATATCTACGTGTCTCCCAGCCAGATTCGCCGCTTCAATCTGCGCACGGGCGATGTCATCTCCGGGCACATCCGCCCACCTAAGGAAGGGGAACGCTATTTTGCCTTGCTCAAGGTGGAGGCGATCAACTACGAGGATCCCGAGAAGGCGCGGGACAAAATCCTCTTTGACAATCTCACGCCTCTTTATCCCAACGAGCGGCTGCGGCTAGAATATGTGCCCGACGACTATACGACGCGAATCGTCGACCTGCTGACGCCGATCGGCAAGGGACAGAGGGGGTTGATCGTGGCCGCTCCCCGCACCGGCAAGACCATGATGCTGCAGCACGTCGCCAAGGCCCTTGCCCAAAACCACAAAGAGATCATCCTGATCGTGCTGCTGATCGATGAAAGGCCGGAAGAGGTGACCGACATGCAGCGCTCGGTCGACGGGGAGGTGGTGAGCTCCACGTTCGATGAGCCGGCGACGCGGCACGTCCAGGTCGCCGAGATGGTGATCGAAAAGGCCAAGCGGCTGGTGGAACATGGAAAGGATGTCGTCATTCTCCTCGACAGCATCACCCGACTGGCGCGGGCCTATAACACAGTGGTCCCTCCGAGCGGTAAGATCCTCTCCGGCGGAGTCGATTCCAACGCGCTGCACAAACCGAAGAAGTTTTTTGGCGCCGCCCGCAACATCGAGGATGGCGGTAGCCTGACGATCATCGCGACGGCCCTCATCGATACCGGGAGCCGCATGGACGAGGTCATCTTCGAGGAGTTCAAGGGGACGGGAAACATGGAAATTAACCTGGACCGGCGCCTGATGGACAAGCGAGTTTTTCCCGCTATTGACATCAACAAGTCGGGCACGCGCAAAGAGGAGCTGTTGATCCCGAAGGAAGATCTCAACCGGATCTGGATCCTGCGAAAGGTGCTGTCCCAGTTGAGCGTGGTCGAGGCTATGGAGTTTCTGTTGGATAAGATGCACGGGACCAAAAACAACAAAGAGTTTTTTGAGTCCATGAACCAATGACCCTCCTGCTCCCTTCATTGACTCCTTGCACAGGCCGCCGATCTCTGTTAAAAACCCAAGGTTACCCGGTCTTATTGTAGTTTCTCCTGGACGATCCCCGGACGCCTAGGAGGCTGGCGAGTTAGAGACTTTCCAGACATTTCACGCCTTTTCTAATCCTCTCCCGGGTGTCCTGGGGTCGGGCGAGGAACTTGAGGAAAAGGGAGGAGAGAACCAAAGGATGCGTTTATGACGGAAATTTCCATGAAGCAGCTTCTAGAAGCGGGGGTCCATTTCGGCCACCAGACCAGCCGGTGGAACCCCAAGATGAGGGGCTATATTTTCGGGGCGCGCAATGGAATCCACATCATCGATCTGCAGCAGACGGTCACGATGTTTAAAGGCGCCGCTGCCTTTGTCCGCGACCTTGCGGCCTCCGGCGGCCATATGCTGTTTGTGGGCACGAAGAAGCAGGCTCAGGAGGCGATCAAGGAGGAGGCGGAGCGGTGCGGGATGTTTCACGTCCACAACCGTTGGCTGGGCGGGACCCTGACCAATTTCTCGACCATCCGCCAGAGCATCGAGCGGCTGCGCAAGATCGAGGAGATGGAGAGCAATCCCAAGATCGTGGAGGCCTTGACCAAGAAAGAGATGCTCGGCCTCAAGCGCGAGAAAGAGAAGTTGGAGCAATCGCTGGGAGGGATCAAAGGGATGAAGAAGCTCCCGGACGCCATTTTCGTGATTGATCCCAAGCAGGAGGAGATCGCCGTTCGCGAGGCGCGAAAGCTGGGGATTCCTGTAGTGGCCGTGGTCGATACCAACTGCGACCCGGACATGGTCGATTACAAAGTTCCGGGAAACGACGATGCGATCCGAGCCATCCGCCTCTTTTGCGCGGCCATCTGCGACGCGGTCATAGAAGGCAAGGCCCTCCACGAACAAGCCATGACGCGGGGGAGCGGCGAACAGCCAGGGCCCGAGCCTGCGGCCGCGGTCGGCGACAGCGGAGCCGCGGAGAGTTCCGCGGTAGGCGGCACATAATTCCCATGGACGTGAGCGCCTCTTCGGTTAAAGAGCTGCGGGAGAAGACCGGCGCCGGGGTGATGGATTGCAAGAAGGCGCTGGCGGAATCCGCGGGTGACCTGGAAAAGGCAGTGGACTATTTGCGCCGCAAAGGGCTGGCCGCGGCGGCGAAAAAGTCGGGCCGATTGGCTGCGGAAGGGCTGGTGGGCGCCTACATCCACGCGGGAGGGAAGATCGGAGTCATGGTTGAGCTCAACTGCGAAACCGATTTCGTCGCCCGGACGCCAGAATTTCAGAGCCTGCTCAAAGATCTCGCGATGCAGATTGCGGCCGCCAGTCCCCGCTGTGTCAGGCGGGAGGATGTCTCGCCCGGGGAGCTGGAGAGGGAGCGGGAAATCTACCGGCGTCAGGCGCTGGACTCGGGCAAGCCCGAGAAGGTCGTGGACAAGATCGTAGAAGGAAAGATGGAGCGCTTCTATTCCGAGGTCTGCCTGTTGGAGCAGGCCTTTATCAAGGATCCTGACCGCAAGGTCGGTGACCTGATTCAGGGTGCGGTTCAGCGTCTCGGAGAGAACATTCAGGTGCGGCGCTTTATGCGCTATCAGGTCGGCGAGGGGATCGAGAAGGCGTAGCGCGTGAGACAGGCGGCGGTCATGGGCAACGTGCTCAAGTACAAGCGGGTCATCCTGAAGGTCACCGGCGAAGCCCTGGCCGGCGCGGAAAAGTACGGAATTGACAGCAAGACGGTCCGGGCGTTCGCCGAAGAGATCAAGGAGGTCAAGGCCATCGGCTGTGAGATGGCGTTGGTGATCGGCGGCGGCAACATCTTTCGCGGCGCGCAGGCGAGCGAGGGAGGAATGGAACGCGCCACGGCGGACTACATGGGCATGCTCGCGACGGTGATCAACAGCCTGGCCCTGCAGGATGCCCTGGAAAAGATCGGCGTCTCGACGCGCGTGATGTCCGCTATTGAAATGCGCCAGGTCGCGGAGCCCTACATTCGCCGCCGGGCGACGCGCCATCTCGAAAAGGGGCGCGTGGTGATCTTCGCGGGAGGGACCGGCAATCCCTATTTTACCACCGACACGACGGCGAGCCTTCGCGCCATGGAGATCGGCGCGGAGGTGATTCTCAAGGCTACGAAAGTTTCTGGAGTCTACGATGCCGATCCTCTGAAGCACCGGGGCGCCAAGATGTACGGCCGGTTGAGCTACATCGAGGTGCTCAACAAGGATCTCAAGGTCATGGATTCTACCGCCGTCTCCCTCTGCATGGACAACCATTTGCCCATTGTGGTCTTCAACCTCATGGAGAAGGGCAATATCAAGCGGGTGGTTTGCGGCGAGGAGATCGGCACGCTGGTGAGCGCGGGGAAAGAATGAACGAGCCCTTTTTTTCCGAGCTTCAGAAAGAGATGGAGAAGTGCGTCGTCGCGTTTCGCAAGGATCTCGCGAAGCTGCGCACGGGTAGGGCGTCCACCGCGCTGCTCGAAGGAATCATGGTCGATTACTACGGCGCCCCGACCCCTCTCAATCAACTGGCCAACTTGGGAGCTCCGGAGCCCCGCCTGCTGGTCGTTCAGCCCTACGACCGGTCGGTCATGGGCAACATCGAGAAGGCGATTCTGAAGTCCGACCTGGGCTTGACGCCTAACAACGACGGAAAAGTGATTCGCATTCCCATCCCTCAGCTGACTGAAGAGAGGCGCCGCGAGCTCGTCAAGCATGTGAAAAAGGTGGCTGAAGAGTTCCGCGTCTCCGTGCGCAACCACCGGAGGTTGGCGATCGAGAAGCTTAAAGAGTTGGAGAAAAAGAAGGAGATCACCGAGGACGATCTCAAGCACAGTCAGGACCGGGTCCAGAAAGTCACCAACGACTTTATCGAGCGGCTCGACAAGGCGCTGAAGAGTAAAGAAGAAGAGATCATGGAGGTCTAGGGCCTCGCAAAACTCCCCGCCCTTCCGTCGTGCTCGTGTTCGTGACTCGGGGGTGAGATCGTCCCGAGCAACTAGCACGAGCCACGAGAAACGAGCACGAATACGAGTGACGCATCCAAAAGAAAATGGACTTAGGTGGCCTAGACAAGAGCCGGCTGCCCCGCCACGTCGCCGTCATCATGGACGGCAACGGGCGTTGGGCCAGGCTGAGAGGCAAGGGCCGCACCGAAGGACACCGGCGGGGAACGGCGTCGGTTCGCGCGGTGGTGGAGATGAGTCGCAAGCTCGACATCCCCTACCTCTCGCTCTACGCCTTTTCGACCGAAAATTGGTTCCGGCCCAAGGACGAGGTTCACGCGCTGATGGGTATGTTGGAACATTATCTGACGGTGGAACAGCCCAAGATGATGCGCCATGGAATCCGGCTCTTGGCCATTGGAGATAAGGATCGGCTGCCGCGCCGCGTGCTGAGCACGCTCAAGCACGCCGAGCGAGCCACCCGAAACAACCAGGGGATGACGGTCCTGCTGGCGCTGAGTTACAGCGGCCGCAGCGACATCGTCGGAATGGTGCAGCGCATAGCGCGAAAAGTCAAAGAAGGGAAGTGTGGCGTGCAGGACATCAACGAGGAGATGGTCCGTGCGCACGTAGCGACGAGCGCGATTCCCGACCCTGATCTCCTGATCCGAACCAGCGGTGAGATGCGCATCAGCAATTTCTTTCTCTGGCAGATCGCCTACACGGAACTCTACATCACGCCGACCCTATGGCCGGACTTTCGCGAAGCGGAGTACCTCCAGGCCCTCATCGAGTTTCAGCGGCGCCGCAGGAGATTCGGCCGGACCGATGAGCAGATCGCGCAACCTCTCCCGTCTTTGGCGGTGGCCCGTGAGCTCGAAGATCATTCCTAGGTTCATCACGGCCCTGCTGGCGATTCCGGCGCTGATCTGGATCGTCGGCCGGGGCCGTCCGTACCATTTTTTCTTGCTGGTCTTCCTCGTCACCATCATCTCCCTGTTTGAGTACTACCGGATCGCCTTTCCCGGTCGGCGGCGGGAGCAGGCTTTCGGAGTCGTTGCCGGCCTGCTGGTTGCTTCCGGCGTTCTCACCGGGAGCCCT
Organism: Deltaproteobacteria bacterium; assembly: GCA_023250495.1. Lineage (GTDB taxonomy): Bacteria > Desulfobacterota > Binatia > UBA9968 > UBA9968 > JAHFAP01. The sequence goes on from JAHFAP010000076.1 coordinate 5,851, forward strand.
TCCGCCTGGCTCGCAGGCGTGATCGTGCTGCTCTGTTCGAGTTACATCTTTTTCGGCGGCGAGCTGGAAGAGAGATACCGGCGCTTGGCTTGGACTCTGCTCGGAACTCTTTACGTAGGCTACCTGTTTCCCCACGCTGTTCTCCTCTATCGGCTCCGCGACGGAAGGCAGTGGTTTTTCTTTGTGCTGCTGGTGATCATGGTCGGGGATACGGCGGCCTATGCTGTCGGGACTTGCCTTGGGAGAAAAAAATTGTTTCCCGAGATCAGCCCGGGAAAAACCGTGGAAGGAGCGATCGGCTCTACCTCGGCGAGTCTTCTTGCCGGGGTCATCGGCGGCAGCTTCCTTCTTCCCACCAGCCCGTGGCTGGAGATGCTGGGGATTTCTCTCGTCTTGAGCATTCTCGGACAAATAGGGGACCTGTTCGAATCGTGGATCAAACGGGTCTTCGGGGTGAAAGATTCCAGCGCGCTCCTTCCGGGGCACGGAGGGTTGCTCGATCGCATGGATAGTCTTATATTCCCTGTCGTGTTCGCCACCTATTATTTGAGGATCCTCCATCCATGAAATCGATCGTCATCCTCGGTTCCACCGGCTCGGTCGGTGTGAGCGCGCTCAACCTGGCGCGGAGCTTTCCCGATGAGTTTCACGTGCGCGGGCTGGTCGCCGGTCGCAACCTCAAGCTCCTCGCGGCTCAGATCAAGGAATTCTCTCCAGATTGCGTCAGCGTGCGCGAGCAGGAGGGAGTTGCGCCATTGCGCAGGCTGCTTGGCGGGTGCAAGACGGAGATTCTCTGGGGGGAGAAGGGCGCCGCCACCCTGGCCGCGGCCGACGGGGTGGATGTCGTGGTCGCTGCCATCGTTGGAGGCGCGGGCCTGGTGCCCACGCTGGCGGCGGTGCGGGCGGGGAAGGAGGTAGCGCTGGCGAACAAAGAGGCCCTGGTGATGGCCGGCGAAATCTTCGTCGGTGAAGCGAAGAGGAACGGGGTGCGGCTTCTTCCGGTTGACAGCGAGCACAGCGCGATCTTTCAGTGCCTCCAGGGAAACCGCCGGGAAGAGGTCGAGCAAATTATCCTCACCGCTTCCGGCGGCCCTTTTCTTCGCGCCTCGCTAAAAAGCTTAAAACAGGTGACCGTGAAGCAGGCGCTGAAGCATCCGAACTGGAAGATGGGGCCGAAGATCACCGTCGATTCGGCGACGATGATGAACAAAGGGCTCGAGGTCGTCGAGGCGCGCTGGCTGTTCGATATGAAGCCGCCGCAGGTGGACGTGGTCATCCATCCCCAGAGCGTCGTGCATTCCATGGTGCGCTACCAGGATGGCTCGATCATCGCGCAACTGGGGATTCCCGACATGCGCATTCCTATCGCTTATGCTCTCTCCTATCCCCGTCGCCTGAAGGCGAGCTGGCGGCCGTTGGAGCTGACGCAGTTGGGCGAGCTGACCTTTCTGCCGGTGGAGAAGAAAAGATACCCCGCGCTCCAGCTCGCCTACGAGGCCCTTGCCGTGGGCGGGACCATGCCCGCGGTCCTCAATGCGGCCAATGAAGTCGCCGTGGCAGCTTTTTTAGATGAGCGCGTCGGTTTCCTAGACATCCATCGGATCATCGCCAAGACGATGGAGGCGCACGCCAGCATTCATCCCGATGACGTGCAGCAGATTCTCGAAGTCGACCGCTGGGCGCGGGAGAAGGCATCGAGGCTGGTTGATCCCGCGTCCGTCACCCGGTATGGGGAAATTCGCAGAGCGTCTTCATCAAGCAGGAGTATTCACTAACGCGCAACCAGAACAGGAGAAAAGAAGAATGTTGAACGTCATTTATGCCGTCGTCTCAGCCCTGATCGGGCTGGGCATACTGATCGTGATCCACGAGTTCGGCCACTTCATCGTGGCCAAGAAGAGCGGGGTCGGAGTTCTCACCTTCTCGATCGGTTTCGGCCCAAAACTCATAGCCAGGAAGATCGGCGAGACCGAGTACGCGATCAGCGCCTTTCCTTTTGGCGGTTACGTGAAAATGGTGGGAGAGGATCCAGAGGATGAGGTCACGGAGGTTGACATCCATAAATCCTTTTCCCATCAGTCGCTCGCCAAGCGGGCGGCCATCGTGGCGGCAGGACCGGTCTTCAATCTCTTTCTCGCTGTCGCCGTCTTTCTCTGGATCTTCATGTCTTATGGCGTGCCTGTTTACACCACGCAGGTCGGGGGCGTGGAGCCGGATTCGCCGGCGGCTATCGCTGGGATTCAGAAGGGAGATCGCATCGTCAGTATTAATGGTCAGGCGATTCAAACGTGGGAGGAGCTTTCCAAGGGGATCAAGGAAAGCCAGGGAAAGGCCTTGAGCTTTCGGCTCACGCGAGAAAACCGCGAGATCGAGATCTCCGTGCAGCCGACCAGGAAAGAAGGGAAAAACATCTTTGGAGAAAAGCAGGAGGTCTGGATTATCGGAATCGCCAGCGAGCCCGCCATCGAGCGCAGCAATCCGGCGTTGGCTGTGGGCCAGGCCTTTTACAAGACCGGAGAGTACTCGGTCGTGACGCTGGTCGCGCTTTTCAAGATGGTCAAAGGGGATCTCTCGACGAAGAATCTCGGCGGCCCGCTCTTGATCGCGCAGATGGCCGGCCAGCAGGCGCGCGAAGGGCTGACGAGCTTTTTCTTCTTTGTGGCGATCCTGAGCGTCAATCTCGGCGTCTTGAATCTGCTTCCCATCCCCGTGCTCGATGGCGGGCACCTGCTATTCTTCCTGCTGGAATGGGTTCGCGGCCGCCCGGTCGGGCCCAAGCATCGCGAAAGGGCGCAACAGGTGGGGGTTTTCATCCTGATCCTGGTCATGATCTACGCGTTCTACAATGACATCGCGAGGTTCTTTGAAGGGTAGCGATCAGCGATCAGCCGTCAGCAATCAGCTAATATGGGGGAAGGGGAGGCGAGCTGATAGCTGAACGCTGAGTGCTTCCATGCTTATTTTAGGAATCGATACGGCTACGACGACGGCGAGCGCGGCGCTGGTGGAAGGCGGGAAGATCATCGGCGAGGAGATTGGCGACGGTCCCGGGCCGTCCGGCCACAGCTCGCCGAACGGCCGAGCCAACCATGCGGAGATTCTCCTTCCGTTGATTGACAGGCTGCTGGGCAGGGCGGGCCTTGCGTTGGCCGGGATTTCCGGCTTGGCTGTGGCGATCGGCCCTGGCTCCTTCACGGGACTGCGCATCGGGTTGAGCACGGTCAAGGGGCTGGCGTACGGATCGGAGCTGCCGGTCGTAGGAGTTCCCACGCTGCCGGCCGTGGCCGGCCGGGTAAACGACCGGGAGGGTTTCATCTGCCCTTTCCTGGACGCGCGCAAGAAAGAGGTCTATGCCGCACTATTTTACAGGAAGGGCGAGCGGCTGGAGCGCGTCACCGACGATCTCGTCTGCGCGCCGGAAAAAATCATTGAGGCGGTTCGATGCCTTGTGGAGAACGGGCCGTGTCTGTTTATCGGCGATGCGACCCGCACTTACGCGAATGTGATCAAGGAGCGTTTGGGAGAGAGGGGCCTGTTGACCCTTGGCGAAGGCTACCCGTCGACTGCATCTTCTGTCGCCCGTCTGGCAGAGGAGAGAATTCGCCGGCAGGAGGTCGATCCCGTGGGTCCGCTCGTGCCCCTGTATTTGCGTCCGTCGGAGGCGGAGCTAAGAAAGAAATCATGAAGATATTCCACACTGGTAAAAAGATTCTTTTTCCGTCGCTGGTGATGATGGGAGCGTTAACGGCGTCGCCCGTGTTCAGCCAGGATGAGGTGCGGGATTTGGTGGTGAAGATCCATACGACGCGCCGGGACCCTGATCTGCTGAGACCCTGGACCAAGCTCAATCCGGTCAACGTGAACGGATCAGGGGTCGTGATCGACGGCAGGCGCATCCTGACCAACGCCCACGTCGTGCAGAATGCCAGCCAGATCTACGTCCAGCCGAACCAGTCGGCCGAGAAGCTGACGGCGCGCGTCGTCGCCATCGCCGAGCCCGTCGACCTCGCGATTCTCCGTCTCGAAGACGAATCGTTTTTCGACAAGCGGGGTTTCCTGCCCTTCGCCGCGGAGCTGCCCAAGGTCAAGGACACGGTCAACGTCTACGGTTTCCCGACCGGCGGGACGGAGCTGTCGGTCACCGAGGGGATCGTGTCGCGCATCGAGTTCACCAACTACTATCAGTTCACGATGGCTTTGCGGATTCAGGTGGACGCGGCCCTGAACCCAGGAAACAGCGGCGGTCCGGCCGTTTCCAACGGCAAGCTGGCCGGTCTGGTCTTCAGCAACATTCCCAACGCGCAAAACATCGGCTACCTGATACCGGTCGAGGAGATTCGTCTGTTCCTCGATGACGTGGCCGACGGGACCTACGATGGCAAGCCGCAAATGTATGATCTCTTGCAAACCGTGGAAAACAGCGCGCTCAGGCTCAGGCTCGGTTTGCCGAAGGGCGTGGGCGGGCTGATGGTCACCGAGCCTTACAGCAGCGACGCGAGTTACCCGCTCAAGGAGTGGGACGTGATCACGAGCATCGGAGGCCAGCCGATCGACAACGACGGCAAGGTTGCGGTGCGCTACGATCTGCGCCTGTCGGCGTTTTACCTGATCCAGAGGCATGCGAAAAATGGCGCGCTCGGTCTTACGTTGCAGCGCGACGGCCAGCCGCTGCGCGTCACCGTGCCCGTGCTCCCACGGCGGGATCTGGTGGTTCCCTATCTGAGGAACCAGAGCCCGCGCTATTTTATTTACGGGTCACTGGTCTTTTGCAGCGCCACGCAGGATTACATCGAGAGGCTCGGCAACCAGTGGGAACTGTTCCACGCCCGGCAGGGAAACCCGCTGATGGTGAGGCGTTATGACAAAGCTGCTTTCGCGGGAGAGGAGCTGGTGGTCGCGTGCTCGCCGATGTTCCCGCACCCTATCACCAAAGGCTACGACGACCCGAACGGCTCCGTCGTCAAAGAGGTGGACGGCATCGCAGTCAAGAACTTAAAGCATTTCGTCGAGATCCTGCGCGACGGCAAAGGGCCGCAGGTGACTTTTAAGTTCGCGCGGATGACCAATCGAGGGCAGGAGAACTTGGTCTTCCATCGGCGCGCGATGCTTGCCGCGACCGAAGATATCCTAAAAGATTTCGGCATCCGCTACCCGTATTCCGACGATATCCGCCCGGTCTGGGAAGTAGCAACGGGCCGTTGAAAACGCCCATATGCTTCGTTGTGCTCGGCCCGCGTCGCGTCAACGTACTGAAATAAGTACGCCTCCGCTCGCGGACCTTCGCACGCCTCGCCTCTGGGACGTTTTGACCGGCCCGACAAAACTCAAAACTCAAAACTCAAAACTCAAAACTAAGACCTGGCTAGTTAGCTGTGCTTGTCGTTCAAAAGCTGTCTGAGCACGTATTCCAGAATCCCGCCGTGGCTGTAGTAGTCGATTTCCGCCGGCGTGTCGATGCGGCTGGTAACCTTGAATTCCTTTATCTTGCCGTCGTCGCTTTTGGCTCTAACACTCAATTCTTGTCCCACCTTGACGCCGGCGGAGATTCCGGCGATGTCGTAAGTCTCGAATCCGGTAAGTCCGAGTGACTTCACATTCTCTCCCGGCTTGAACTGCAAGGGGAGGATGCCCATGCCGATCAAGTTAGTTCGGTAGATCCGTTCGTAGCTCTCGGCAATAGCTGCCTTGACCCCAAGAAGTCTAGGTCCCTTGGCGGCCCAGTCGCGCGAGGAGCCAGTGCCATACTCCTTACCGGCGATGACAATGAGAGGGATGCCTTCCTTCTTATACGTCATAGCGGCGTCATAGATAAACATCTGCTTCTTGTCCGGCAGGTGCGCCGTCCAACCGCCTTCGGTGCCGGGCGCGAGTTGATTCTTTAGGCGCACGTTGGCGAATGTCCCGCGCATCATGACTTCGTGGTTCCCGCGCCGCGCTCCGTACTGGTTGAACTCTTTCGGCTGGACGCCATGCTCCGTGAGATACTTGGCCGCGGGGCCGTTGCTCTCGATAGAGCCAACAGGAGAAATATGGTCGGTTGTGATCGAGTCGCCGAGAAGCGCTAGGACTCGGGCGCCTGTGATGTCCTTGGGCTTCGAAGGCGTCTTGGCCATGCCTTCAAAGTAGGGCGCCTCACGCACATAGGTCGAATTGGCATCCCACGCGAACAGCTCCCCTTCGGGAGTCGGCATCTTCTTCCAGCGCTCGTCGCCGTCAAAGACATCGCTGTACCCTTTCTTGAACATCTCGGACTTGACCGACTTGCGGATCTCCTCGCGGATCTCCTCCGGCGTCGGCCAGATGTCTTTCAGGTAGACGGGATTCCCTTTCTGGTCGTTGCCCAGCGGCTCGCT
>JAHFAP010000077.1 GCA_023250495.1 Deltaproteobacteria bacterium
CCCTGGGGTACCGCGATTCCGATCTCGGCGGAACCAGAATTCCGAGCCTCGTCGACCAGAAGAAGTTCGACTTCGGCTTCGCCAATCCTTCGGGCCTGGCGCGCATGGCGCTTCTCGGCGTCGTGCCGTACAGGAAAAGACTGGCCCTGCGCGCTATCGGCGTATTCCCTTCCTGGGACCGGCTCGTCTTTGCCGTCCGCAGGGACTCCGGTATCCGCTCTCTCGAAGAGATCAAAGAGAAAAGATATCCGCTAGTCGTCTCGACCCGCAGCGGAAGGAAATTCCACACGACCCTCTACGCCATCGACGAAGTCCTGAGGCACTACGGCTTCAGCCTCGCCGAGATACAGAAATGGGGCGGCAAAATCCTCCGCGCCAACAGCCCGAGCAGTCCGGAACGGGCCGAACATATTCGCTCGGGCGCGGCCAATGCCGTCTTCGACGAAGGAATCAAGAGCTGGGGAGATTGGGCCCTCGATTCGGGCATGCAATTCCTGCCCGTGCGCGAAGAGGTCCTCAAGCGAATGGAGCGGTTAGGCTTTCCCGGCGCGCCGCTGACCCGAGACGCGTTCCCCAAGCTGGAGGAGAAAATTGCGACCGTCGATTTCAGCGGCTGGACCTTCTTCTGTCACCAGAAGCTGCCCCAGACGTTCGCCTACCAGATGGCGATGGCGATCAATCGCTGCCACGAGCAGATCCGCGCGGATCACCTCGGCCGCACGACGATGACCATCCAGGAGTTCTGCCGCGGCAGTGAAGGCGGGCCGCTTACGATTCCACTTCACCCCGGGGCCAACAAGTACTACCGTGAAAAGGGATATCTATAGTTACGCGGAGCGGAGCATATATGGTGAGGCGATATGCATGGCTGGTCTTTCTATTTTGCCTTCTTGGCGGCTTGCCGGATCTTTACGGCCAGACAACCGAATCCAAGCTCGCGTGGCTCGAATCCCTTCAGCCGCAGGAACGTCAGGCTCGGCTGGTCGAGGCGGCGCGGAAAGAAGGTGAAGTCGTAGCCTACGCTAACATGGACGTGGCGGCCGCGAACATGCTTGCGGCCGGCTTCATGCAAAAATACCCCCTCGTGAAGGCCCGCCTGGTCCACTTCTCGGGCGCGGCGATTATCACCCGCGTGGAATCGGAGGCGAGGGCCGGAAAACCTTTCTCGGATGTCGTCGACAGCGGCCAACTGGGGATGCTCGCCCTGATGGATAAGAAAATGATGGCGCGCTATCGCTCTCCCCTGAGGGAATTTTACCGCGAAGGGTTTAAGGACAAAGATGGAAACTGGACCGCCTACATGACCAACGTCATGGTGAGTGCCTACAACACGAGACAAGTGAAGAAGGAAGAAGCGCCGGCCAAACTCGATGACCTGCTCAAGCCGCGCTGGAAGGGCAAACTGGCGATGGACAGCCAGTCCTACGTATGGTTCGGCGCCGTCTTACAATTGCTGGGAGAAGAGGCGGGGTTGCGCTTCATGAGAAAATTGAACGAGCAGGATCTAAGGCACGTCCGCGGGCGGAGGCTGGCGAGCCAACTCGTCGCCGCGGGCGAATTCGACATGACGGTCGAGACCAATCTCAATTCGGTTTTGTCTTTCGCAAGCCAGGGCGCGCCCCTGTGGTTCGCTCCCGTTCAGCCGCTCTTTTTCAGTCCGAGTCTGGTCTATCTTACCCAAGGGGCGCCGCACCCGCACGCCGCAGTGCTGTTTATCGATTACCTCCTCTCGGAGGACGGGCAGCGCATCGTGGTCTCGACGAACCGCATGGCCGCTCATAGCCAGATCAAGGCGAAAGAGGCACAGACCCTCGAAGGATTGGACATCAGGATGCCCAACCTCGTGGATATCGGCCGACGCTACGGCGCGATTGGAAACCAGTACCGAGAGATTTTTCCGGGAGCTCGTTGACAAAGGCGAAACACGCCTGGCACTTTGGCAGCAGGCAAATGTTCGTGCACTTTTCAGCCACTCTGAGTTTACGAACTTCCTCTCCCTTGACGGGAGAGGAATGAGGTGAGGGTGACCGGCGTTTTGCAGCGCCCCCTCACCCTGGCCCTCTCCCGCGAGGGGAGAGGGAACGCTCGCCTAACGCAACGTGGAAGGAACATAATTCTTTCCGGATCACGGTTAAGAGCGCGGCCCTCAGCGCTCGGCTCTCTGTCCTCTCCCATTGCCTGCGGCCTTCATCCTCGTCCCCTCCGAGCCGAGCCCGAAAGGGCGAGCTCGAGAGCCGAGGGCACAAGGACGTGCAGGCACACGGCAGGCCCCGACCAAAGGAGTGAGCACAGTTGCGGGGACGGCGAGGGTGGCCCTCAAGGCAGAGACCTATTGACCTCGGCTCGAGCGGCTCGCCCTGAGGGCTCGAAAGCGTAAATCAGGAGTAGAGCTTGTCGATATACCCGCTATCGTCCAGCTCACGGACGTAATGCGTGTTCCACATCGCCAGCGGATTAAAGTCAGCGATCTCAGGATTGCGTCTGAGCGCCAGCGCAAAAACGTTGGCGATTGCCTCGGTCGACGGATAGGGCTTTCGCTCCAATGATTGCGCCCACTCGTCATACAAGGCGGCGATCTCCTCGTCCGTTTCGAGATGGAGAATCCCAGGGAGATGATTTTTTAAGATTTTAACCGTCTCCTGCTTGCGGCTGACAAAGAAGTGAATGGCATCGACCAACCCGCAAATGAGACGCCGAATCTCATCCTCGTGACTCCTGACAAAACTCATGGTGGTGGTGAGCGTCACTCCCCGAATCATGGGCATGGGCCGGACGGTAATGACGCGGCCGCCTGCCCTGGCGACGCGCATGTCCTGGGGAACGCTTACGAAGGTGGCGCCAAATTCGCCTTGCAGGACCGGCTTCCACCTCTCCTCGGAAGAGCCGGGAACCGCCACGAGCTCGATGTCGCCGCGATCTACGTCGAGCCCTTCCTGGCGCAGAAAGAGCCAGACGTTCAGCCCAGAGTGTGAATTTAATTTGTCGATCGCGACTTTTTTTCCCCGCAGATCCTGAACGCGCTTGATCCCATCGGCAACCACCATCCGATTGTCCGTCCAGTTGTTGGCCGCCTGCGCCAGATGAGCGAAGTCCTCTCGATTTTTCGCGTTCCGCTCATAGAGATTGTGGTGATTTCCGGAGATCACATCCACGTGACCGTTTTTGAGCGCCTCGACCGCTTTTTCCCGGATCAACTGTGGACTGGTGTCTACCTCTAAGCCGTTCTTCTGCCAAATCCCCGCCTTGTCAGCGACCACCCAAAGAGGGGCATGGGAATTGGAACGGTAGATCACTCGTAATTTGCTTTTCTGCGCCATGGAACTCATCCTCCGTCCATCTGAATGACGCGTCCTTTTTCCCGCAGATGAGACGACTTGTCAATGGCGCAGATCATTTTGGATTTGGGGTTGGGTATAGAGGTTTTGGATTCAATCAGATTCAACACGCTGAAATGATGTTAAATTTTAGCAATTTTCGGCCATTTTGCCGATAAAACTTGACAGACTCGACGCCTTTCCTTATAGCGATGCCATGCTTGACAATGGTAGGAAGAAACCCACAAGGGTTTCAAAAAATCAGAAGAAGTGGCGAGAAAAATATCTTAAAAACAGTCGTTGAACCTGCTGAGAGACTCGCAAAATTTATTGCCGAAATGCGGAAGTCAGCTACCTCGCGTCTGCGATCCGCTTAAATTCCGTCACGCTTACCCCGAAACATTCCACCCATTCTTTCGCCACCTCATGCAGGCTTCAGCCGCGTGCCACATTTTGCGCTAGAACCCTGATGATCTGCTCATCCGTCGCTCCTTCGAGAACGTCCCGAATGGGGAAGGGATAGTTGCGTACTTGCGCAATTGCGCAAGCATGAAAAATGCCCCTCCTTTATGAGCCTCCGCTTGTCAAGCCACTGGACATCATGGCAATCGACATTTCCTCATTTCCGGAATTCCGGAAACGTGGAAGCGTCCCAAGTGAGCTTTAACGGACACTTAGCCATGATTTGCTAGGATATCATTGGTGACCCCGCTGAGGCCCCCACCTTACGGGAATATTGCGGGTTCATCAGATGACAACTTCGACCTCTTATGCTACTATGAGTCATGCCTAAAAAACCTCTTATCGAAACCAATCCATATCTAAGAAACCCCGCCCAGCGCAAAGCCCTGCTGTACACCTCGGTTACCTCGAACACGGCCGTCGAAGGAGTCTATGTACCAATCCCTCAGCCCCTCCGTGACCAATCTCCGAAGCCGACGGTAACTACGCTCCGCGAGCGCGAAGAGTCCTACGGATCACGCCGCTAAAGATCTTTTCCATCGGCTCATAATTGCGATCCAACCCCGAGCGAACGGCAGCAAAGTATTCCCGCCGCGTTCGACTCTTGATTCCTCCAAAATCCAACGGGGGCAACCCGGTCTGTAAAACCATCAAGACGGCCAATAAGCGGCCTACCCTGCCGTTTCCTTCACGGAAGGGATGTATCAACATCAATTCCGTATGGACAACGGCAAGAGCGCGCGCCACTTTATCAAGAGAATCGAAACGGCACGGCGTGAATTTACAAAGAGGGCCCTTCTCCAACTCGGTCATAAGCCGAGGGATCTCTCTGGCGGCGGCAAAGGGAAAATCTCCCTTGCTTATGTTCACTCGGCGGTACCGGCCGGCCCAGGGATAGATCGGCCCAAGCCAGATATTGTGAATCTTCCGCACGTCAGCAGCAGTGAAGCGGTGGGATTCGTCATAAATTCGCACCAGCTCTTCAAGCGCGCGAAGCTGCTCGCAAGCCTCGAGCTGATCCATCTCCCGCTTGCGCTTGATGCCGGGCAAATTTCTAAGCACCCGACCACGCGAGCCTGGCTCGAACTGAGCCTCCGGCAGTTTCGAGACATCATACCGTCCAACCTTCTTCAACCTACTTCCTCATTCGCCAGCACGAAAAACGATCACGAACCACGGACACGTCATTTTCCCTACCACGAGCACGTTCCTAATCTTCTGCGCCAGGCGTTTCGGGGATTTTCATAGGGAGGAATTCTTAGAGTGAGTTTTAAGGGACGCTTAGCCATGGTGAAAGATTGTCAAGAAAGCAAACCAGACCCCGGCGAATCCCGACTGGCACCAATGCTGCCTCTACTCGGATGGTTGTGAAGAAAAAATTTGGTAATTTGTCGAAGTGACTCCCAACCATCCTCCACCCGATCCGATAATTTCCAAAAACTTTTCTTTCTTATCGGGGTGGTCTTCGAATTGCCGGATGAGAAACAGAAGATCGATGGTTCGGATTATAAGGACGTTCAGCTTCTTGGCGTGCTCGATTTGCTCTCCGGGAACTGTGGTTTCAGATCGCTCTTTGATCCCAGAAACTGACATTTCGTTGTTGATAATCAACACGCCCGGTACCAACGGGGAAAGTCCAGCTCTTTCTCTGTGAGAATCGACTTGGTTGATATGTTCCCGCTTAATTCCTGCTTTTGTCCCCTTAATTTCAGCAAATGCGATAACCCCTCCTGTATCGGCAACGATCTTGGCATCCTCGCGGTACTCCTCCGGTGCCTCGACGTGCAGTCTAAAAAAACGCCGCAGGATTGCAACAACTCTGTCCTTCAGAATATCGCCCGATGTGCTTAAAATAGCTTTGTAATCCCGCCATATCTGCAGCTGACCTTGCCGGTCAGCAATCTGTTTTTGCAGAGACTCGATCTCTGAACCAAGTGTCTCTTCGGTTGCAAATTTGAAGTCATCAAGCCACGGTGGAACTTCCGCAATCCTCTTTTGCCTATAGTCGAGGACCGCCCTAGAGACTTCGGTGGTAACTAAGTTAAAGTTTACAACATCTCTTTTTGTGGTGTGAAATGGAACAAAAAACACTTGATTGCCCCATTCAATCGCAGCGGCAGCACTCCCGGAAATTGCAATAGGGCGAAACTCCGCCTTCCGGCTATAAGGTATCTTGAACATCGTATTTACGACACCGTAATCCCTTAAATACATTTTGAATTCGTCCGCTTGTTTACTAAATGTGGTCACGCCATCGACTCTTTGCCTTTCGTGTCTTGTTATCTCTAAAGCGTTGAGTAATCTCTTGCACAAGTCGGTGTCGTCGATTTCGCGCGTGTCCCATCCATTGGGGACCTCGTTGACAATTGGACCGACCAAGAAGCATACCCACTTTTTTTCCTCGACCAGATTAAAGACCTGCTTCTACCGCTCTTGTAACATCCCTTTTCTCACCCGAACGTCCGTATATATTTCGCCAGCGCCGCGCGTGGTTTCGATCACTTCAAAGATTCCTTGGGGAATGATAGCTGCATCACCATCATCCAGGGCACCGTTTGATTCAAATGGCCAGTATTCAACTTCGGCGTTATCTCCAACCGAAACTGGCGTGCTCGGCAGTTTAAACCCTAACATATCAAAGCCGTAGGCAATTATCCGCAGCTTTCTATCGGAAGTAGAAATGTTACCGTCCGCGAATTTTCAATGATGCGAGATTTCTGGGGACAGTATACATCAATTGGCAGTTGATGCGTAGGTTAGGCACATTTAGGACCCTGGCTGGGATCGCTCGGAGGCGAGCTAAAAGGTGAGGAGAAGACGCGTAAACCTACGGCACGATATGAACTTGTTACGCGGACCGACCAAAGACGTGGATCGGAGACTAGGCGCTCGAACCGCAAGCTCGGGTGGGCGGGACTCTGTCTGAAGAGACGGTAGGCTTTCCGCGCTTCTTCCTGGACATGAGCAGGAAGTTTACGGTATCGGTCCCAAAAGCGAGGGTGTGTCCGGCTGTTCAGAGTTTTTGGGGGCCCAGAGGCGCCGTTTTACCTGCGCGATAGTCTTCGAGAACCTGATTGGCCTCAGCGGAAAGAGCCGGCCTGGGCCCAGGGTCTCGAATAATTTCGTCCCAGCGCCGATCATGTGGGTCGAGGAACACGACCTCGACGTCAACAGGCCCGGGCTCTGGCGCCGGCTCCGTTAGGCTTACTTGCCCGTTTTCATACTTACCTTTGAGTATCTTCATCAAAAAGTATTCTACATGATATCCGATGACTCGTCTATACCACTGCAGGGTTAGTCGGTGGACCACACAGGACCGTAACCGCCAAGCCTTGACAGCTCCGAAGAGCAAACACTAATATCAGGCGACTTTCAGAACGGAGTGAACCCGATGAGTGAAAAATACGGGAGTTTGATTCCGACCGGCAAACTTCTCGACGGCAAGCCCAGGACGATTCTCTTCGACGCGACCAAGTGCATCGGCTGCCGTCAATGTGTCCACGCTTGCAAAGACTGGAACGATCATCCTCGCACGACGATCTACGAACTATCCAGCACCAACTGGATCACCATGGAGCCGCCGGTGCTCGAAGGACTTTCCCCGCTGTGGGCGCGGAACAGTTGCATGCATTGCGAATATCCCATGTGCGCGGCGGTATGCCCGGTCGAAGCGATCACGAAGTACGAAGAAGGACCGGTGGTGATCAACCAGGATGTCTGCATCGGTTGCGAGTATTGCATTTACGCTTGTCCGTGGGGCGTCATTTCCAAAAATGACATTACGCATAAGGCGACGAAGTGCACCATGTGCAGCGACCGCTTGAGTGACAACAAACAGCCCTTCTGCGTCCAGGCCTGCCCGGTTGAGGCGCTGGACTTCGGCCTTCAGGAGGAAATGACTGCGAAGGCCAAGAAGCGCGCAGAAGAAGTGAACGGCTACCTTTACGGCGACAAAGAGGCAAGCGGAACTCAACTGATCTACGTGCTGAAAGAGAAAAAAGAATCCTACGGGCTGCGCTCGGTCGGCCCAGAAAAATATCCCAAGCACAGAATCCCTCTCGGTCTCATGCTCAAAGATCTTTTCACCTTGCGCTGCGGATTACCCGGCAAGCTCCGCGCGCTTTATCTCGCCATCATCCACCCTGGGCGGCTTATCTACCGCTACTGGCCGTGGCGGAGCGTGGCGTAGAAAGGATTTTTTCATGTCGAACGCATCCGAGCTTTTTCCCCAACGGCGCGCGACGCGACTCCCCGGCGGTTACATGGGCCAGCTCCTGCGCGTCGATCTCACCACAGGATCGATGAGAGACGAAAATCTTCCTGAAGAGCCTCTGCTGAAAAAATTCATCGGCGGGCAGTCTTTAGCCTCGTACATCTTGCTTAGAGAACTCCCGCTCGACGCCAAGCCCTACGGCCCGGAGAACAAAGTCGTCATGATGACCGGACCGATTACCGGAACCGGCTTTACTCCCGGCGGCACCAAAGTCACCGCCGTCTATCTTAGCCCCTTGACGAACCATACGCTGGGTCGCGGCGCGGCGAGCGGCTTCTGGGCGGTCTATCTTAAAGCGGCCGGCTACGACGGGATCATCATCGAAGGGGCGGCTCAAAAGCCTACTTATCTATTCATCAACGAAGGAAGAGCGGAGCTGCGCGACGCGAGCAGAGTCTGGGGCAAGGGGGCAACGGAAACTGAGGATCTGCTTCGCCAGGAAGTCGGTCTTAAAGACGCCAAGGTGATGTGCATCGGGCCGGCGGGAGAAAACCTCGTCCATGCCGCGATGCTCTGCAACGACTACAATCACAACGCCGCCCACAGCGGCGGAGCGGTCTTCGGCTCGAAGAAACTTAAGGCCATTGTGGTCCACGGCACCGCCCGCCCGCCGCTCTACGACCGGGAGCGGCTCATCGAAGCGGGATTGAGATGGAGAAATACGCTGATGGTGCGCCATGAAGCAGAGAAAAGAACCGCGGGCCATGCCGTGGATCTCGGCGCCGCGCCGAACTTCAATTTCCGCAGCACCGTGATCGAGGAGAGTCACATCGAAGGCTTCGACAAAAACCGCGTCACCTTGAGACCCTGCTTCCAGTGCCAGCGGCTCTGCCCGTGGGACGTCGAGCTGAAAGCGGGGAAACACAGCGGCACGGTCGGCCACTTCAACGCCGGCAGCGAGTGGCTCGACACCTTCTACAATCTCGGCGTCCGGGGCAACGACGCCCTCTATCTCGCCCAGAGGATCAATGATCTCGGAATCGAGTGCAGCCACTTCTCCTGCGGCGTCGGCGTCGCTTTCGAGGCCTGGGAGAAAGGGCTGCTCGATGCGGAAAAAACCGGCGGGCTTAAGTTCGAGTGGGGCAACGTCGAGGTCGTCGATCGTTTGCTCGACATGGCGGCGCGGCGCGAAGGCTACTGGGGAAATTTATTGGCAGAAGGGCCGGTCGAGGTGGCTGCGGCGATCGGCGGCGACGCGCCGAAGTGGGTAGTGCACACGAAAAAGGGAACTCCGGCGCTGCACGACTGGCGGCCCCACTTCGGTCAGATGATACGCGAGATCGTGGCCAGCGGCGGGATGAAACCTCAAGGCGGGGGCTCGGTCAACCCGCCTCCGGATCTCAAGTATCGCGAAAAGTGGGGTCCGCTGGATCGGGACGATCCAGCCGGCTGGTCATGGTCGAACGCGTTGTCCGAGCAGTACCGCCAGTTCTGCGGCGTCATCGGCGGCTGCTGGTTCGCCCAGATGCACATGAAACCGGACGGGATAAAAAGCATCGTCGATTCTTTCAATGCCACGACCGGATGGAGCTTCGACATCGATCAAGCGCTGGAGGCCGGACATCGAAGCGCCATGTTGCAGAGCATCTTCGGCACGCAGCGCGGTTGGATCGCGGAGCATGACTGGCAAGACGTCGGACCCAGATTCCTGGAGCCGCTGCCTGACGGCAAGCACAAAGGCTTCACCATCGCCAAGTGGCTGCCCGACATGGTCTACGAGTATCACCGGTTGATGGGCAGGCATGAAAAAACCGGCCGGCCGTTCATGGACACGCTTTCGCGATTGGGCCTGGAGGAGTTCAAGGAATGGGCCCAACTGGATTGATCGTCGTTCTGTTGGTTTTCTCCTTTGGGAATGAAGTCCGGGCGGAGAAAATCAGAACGGCCATTCCCCAAGCAAACCTGAACTATCTCTCGGTATATGTCGCAGACGGGAGAGGGTACTTCAGCGAGCAAGGCCTGGAAAATGAGACCGTAGTGATCCCCGGTCCGAATGCTACGGCCGCGCTTCTAAGCGGGGACGTAGACTACAGCGGCGCCGGCGGGAGCGGGATGCGCGCGGCGACCAAAGGGGCTCCTATCAAAGGGATCATGTTCCAAACAGAAAAGGTCACCTTTTACCTGGTCACAGATCCGAGCATCGCCAGGGTAGCTGATCTCAAAGGCAAAAGAGTTGCTATCGGAAACGTCGGCGACAGCCAAGACCGTCTCATCACCATGTTGGTCGAACGCGCGGGTCTGTCGGGCAAGGATATAACCCGGATCGCCATGGGCGCAGACACCCATACCCGAGTCATGGCCGTCAAGACCGGAACTGCTCAAGCCACCACGGTGGACGCCGGAGGCGTCAGCTTTGCTGAGCAGGAAGGGCTTCGCTCTCTCGCCTATCTCGGTGACCTATTTCCCTTCCCTTTCCAAGGCTTCGTTACCACGGATAAAAAGATCCGGGAAAATCCTGGGCAGGTGAAGCGATGGCTCGTAGCCATGATCCGGGCGCTCATGTTCGTGCGCGATAAACCGGAAGAGGCAGTCGGCTTTGGAATGAAAAAGCTTCAGCTGGGAAATATCAGCAGATCCATGTTGGTGGAAGCGACCAAACGTTATATCCGGGCATTGCCCCAGGGAGTGCCGGGGTTGCCTTCGGCGGAGGGAATAAAAAATTTCCTCGAATACGACATCAAGATTCCGATGCAAATCCAGGAGGAGATTGCCCCGGAGAGACTGCTGTACCTGAAGCTTGTGGAAGAGGTCAAGAGGGAATTGGAGAGCAAAACTACGAGCAAATAGTATGGAGGATAGACGCGATGGACTCTGAGAGCTCCCTGTGTGACAAGCTCGCCGCCTGCACGCGCATCTTCGTAATGCAGGGATTGATCGGCCTGTTTGGCCATGTGAGCGTGTACGATCCGGAGGCCAAGAGGGTTTTTATCACTCCCGGGATGGGTTCCGACAAGGCCGATCTACGCGCGGCGGATATGGTCCTCACTGACCTCGACGGCCAGGCGCTCGATGGCGAGCAGCGGGCCCCGGTGGAGTGGCCCATCCATACGGCCCTGCACGCCACCCGTGAGGACGCGTTGGCGGTCGCCCACCTGCACACTCCCTACGCGACGCTTTTCGCCATCGCCAAGCGCAAGTTTCGGCCCGTCACCCTGCAAGGCGCGCTATTCAGCGGCGGCGTGCCGCTCTACAGCGAAGCCCATCTAATAACCACGCCGGCACGGGGACGGCGCCTCGCCAAGGTCATCGGCAACAAACGCGCGGCGCTGCTGCGCGGCCACGGCATCGTCGTGGTCGGAAGAAATCTCGCGGAGGTCCTCTACGCCTCGCTAGTTTTGGAGGATGACGCCAAAAAGAGCGCGCAGGCAGCCAGCTTGGGGAGTTTAGGCTTTATCAGTCTTGAGGAGAGCCGCGCCTTCGCCGCGGAAATCGCGCTGGAGCGCCGGGCGCAACGTGCCTGGGATTATTTCTCCCGCCTGGAGGCGCGTTGGGACCGCCAGGCGGGGACGGGAAGGATGGAACTCTTCCCGTAGAATTAGGAATTGGGGATTAGGAATTAGGGCTCGGATTTGCCAATTCCCAACTCCCAATCCCTAATTCCTCTTCAAGGAGCTGTTATGACCGACAGAGTGCGCCTTTACGCCGGCACGCAGCACGGCCTCATCGTCTGGAGATCGAAAAACGGCGGCTGGGAAGAGGTAAGCCGCGGCTTCGAGGACGGAATTATCGATTCGATCTACGGCTGCCACCGACACCCGGAACGGGCCTATGTCGGCGTGACCCATAACGGCCTTTACCGGACCGAAGACGGGGGTCGAACATGGCACAAGATCCTGGACGGCGATATCCGTTCAGTCACGGTCGATCCCACTTCCGACGATGTGGTCTATGCGGGGGTCGAGCCAGTAGCCCTCTATCGGAGCGAGGACCGCGGCAATAGCTGGGAGGAGCTGACCTCGCTGAAAGCCCTTCCGGAGGAGGTGCGAAAAAACTGGCGGTTCCCGCAGCCTCCGCACCAAGGCCATATCCGCAGCATCTTCGTCCATCCGGATGATCGACAGATCATCTATCTCTGCATCGAGCACGGCGGCATCGTGCGCAG
>JAHFAP010000269.1 GCA_023250495.1 Deltaproteobacteria bacterium
GCACGAGAGACGCGCTGGAGCTGCTAAGGCCAACGTCTTTTTTTGCCGAGATACAGCGCTACATAGGCATCATCAAAGAAGGAAGGCGCAGCGGCATGAGGGCCTATGGCAAACGGCCGACGTTTGTCGTCGGCAAGCCGACATGGAAGCACTCGGCGCTGTGGTACGCAGGCGCGATCGCCCATGACTGCTATCATTCGAAGCTCTACCACGAGGCACGCGCGAGCACGGGCACGACGCCGTCCGCCGATTGTTGGACCGGAAGCGAGGCGGAAAAGAAATGCCTAGCCTTTCAGATAGAGGTCCTGGAGACGCTGCGCGCTGATGAGAATATGGTTGCTTACGTCAGGGAATTGGAGAAAAATCCCACGTACCAGGGCCACAACCGCGGCTGGAGAGGCTGGCGGGATTATTTCAAGCGATGGTGGTAAGAGAAATTTTCGGGTAGAATGGCTGCGATGAACGACGGCGACAGAAGCTTTTTTGACCCTCTGGTCTTGGCCCGCCTCTCCAATCTCTATCTTAGAGCGCGCTGTGTGGTGGAAGGCCTCATGTCGGGCATTCACCGCAGCCGCTCCAAGGGCTTCAGCGTGGAGTTCGAGGAGCACCGTGAATATTCTCCCGGAGACGAGATCCGCCGCATCGACTGGAAGGCGCTGGGCAAATTCGATCGCTACTTCATCAAAGAGACTGAGGACGAAACCAACCTGAGGGCCTACCTGCTTTTAGACGCCAGCGCGTCGATGGATTACGGCTCCAATGGGATCACAAAATTCGAGTACGGCTCCATCCTTACCGCTTCCCTCGCCTATCTGATTCTGAGGCAGCAGGATGCCGCGGGAGTGGTGACTTTCTCCAATCGCATCGAATCGTTCATTCCTCCCAAGGCCAAACGGGGTTACGTGTTCGAGATCCTTCGAGATCTCGAGGCCCGCCGACCCTCCGGCGAGACGGACGCGGGAAAGATTCTCCAGGAGATCGCCGGCAAGATGAAGCGCCGGGGACTGGTGATCCTGGTGTCGGATTTGCTCGATGACGCCGAGAAAATCTTAAAAGCGCTCAGGCTCTTCCGCTTCAACGGCAACGACGTCATCGTCTTTCACATCATGGACAGCGCGGAGATGGAGCTTCCATTCGACGGCAACATCCTCTTTGAGGACATGGAGCAGGTTGACCTGAAAGTCACCGCCGATCCCCAGACCATTCGCAAGGTCTATCGCGGAGTCGTCGAGGAGTTCATCGATCACCTGCGCAAGGAATGCCACAGCAATTCTATCGACTACCAGCTCCTCTCCACCTCGACTCCTTTGGACCGCGCCCTGGTGAGCTATCTGAGCTGGAGGGGCTGACCGGCTCATGTCCCTCTTTTTTCTCCACCCGGCTTATCTCTACGGCCTGATCGCCGCTTCGCTGCCGGTGCTGATCCACCTGCTGAACCGGCGGCGAATAAAAAAAATCCGCTTCCCGGCCGTCCGTTTTCTCCTGCTCTCCCAACGACGCATCTCGCGCACCACCCGCCTGCGCCACTGGCTTCTCCTGGCGCTCAGGACCTTCGCCGTGCTGCTGCTCGTGCTGCTTCTGGCCCGTCCCATTTTTCAGACTGGAGTCGGCCTGTTTGCCAGCGGCGGACCCTCCGCCGTGGCTGTTGTCCTCGACAACTCCCTCAGCATGAAATGGAGCTACGACGGTGACGGATTCAAACAGGCGAAGGAGGCTGCTGAGCGGCTGTTCTCTGCGCTCGGCGACGGGGACATGGCCGCCCTGATACTGACGAATGGTTCGGGAAAGGAGCCGATCCGTCTCAAGCGCGAGAAGCAAGTTCTGTTGAGAGATCTGGGAGGCGCCGCCATCGCGCAGGGCGGCGGCGATTTCGCCCTGGCGCTGAATCGGGCCTACGAGCTGCTGAGAGAGCCGGCGGCGCAGAAAGAGATCTGGATCATCACGGACATGGCCCTGACCGACTGGGACCGCTTCAATCTCTCTGCGGTGAAACAGTACGATCCCCTGATCCCGTTGAAAATCATCAAGGTCGGTCAAAAGGCAGAGACGCCGAATGCCACGATCAAGGAGATCAAGATGCGCGGCCAGGACGTCAGCGTCGGATTGCCCATCCACCTGCAGGCGGTGATCGCCAACTTCGGCGACAAGGAGATCAAAGACCTGCTAGTGCAGCTTCACATAGACGATCAGCCCAAGGAGCAGAAGCTCATCTCACTGCCGCCCAGGGGAGAGGCGGAGGCGAGCTTCCAGTTGGTCCTGGCGCGGCCGGGGAGCCACCGCGGCTCCGTGACACTGAAGAAGGAGCGGCTGGCGGGAAATTCTATTTTCTACTTCACTCTTCAGGCGCAGGAGAAACTCAAGGTCCTGGTCGTGGACGGAGATCCCCAGACCTCTCTGGTTCAGAGCGAGACTTTCTTTTTAACCAGGGCGCTCGATCCCGCCGGCGGGAGCGACGCCTCGCCTTTTCTCCCAACTGTCGTTATTGCCGAGGGCATGGCAGCGGCCGCGCTGGATTCTTATCAGGCCGTCATTTTATGCAACGTCCCGCTGATCCCCGATGCGGTTCTCCCGCGGCTCAGGGACTACCTGCGCCAGGGAGGCGGCCTGCTGCTTTTTCTTGGCGACCGGGTTCAAGCCGACGATTATAATCTCAAGCTGTTCGATTCTTCTCCGTCCGTTCTGCCGGCGCGCTTGCGAGATAAGCGGATGACTTCGGAGAGTGGCGGGGAGAAGATC
The DNA here is from genome assembly GCA_023250495.1 of Deltaproteobacteria bacterium. GTDB lineage: Bacteria > Desulfobacterota > Binatia > UBA9968 > UBA9968 > JAHFAP01. The sequence goes on from JAHFAP010000269.1 coordinate 2,737, forward strand.
GAAAAGATCGACGTCAAACACCCCGCGCTCGCGCCCTTCTCCGATCAGATCCTATTGGAATCTCTCAAATCGGCCCGGGTCCGGGGTTATTTCCGCACCGAGAATCACGCTCAATCGGCGCTCATCGCTCTGGCGAACGGCGATCCACTGGCGCTGGAAAAGAGGCTCGGCCCAGGGCGCGTCATTCTCATGAACACGGCCGCGGATCGGGACTGGAGCGACATTCCGTTGAAGACCGCTTATCTTCCGCTGATCCAATCTCTGGTAAGCTATCTCCAAGGAGGGAAGAAAGGCTCTTTCGATGCCGGCCTGACGGTCGGCGGCGCCAAGAAATTTTTGCTCTCTCCGTCATACGTAGGGAAGGGCTTAAGAATCACCATGCCGGACCAAAGAGAACGGGAGGTGAGCCTCGCGCCTGAAGGCGACAACGTAGCGGCCTCTTTCACGGAAAACGATCTCGCAGGGATCTATAAAGTCTCCCTGCCTGCGTCGGCCGATGGGCAGGCAGCCATACCTCCGACATATCCGGTCAATCCACCCTTCCTCGAATCTCGCCTGGAGAGCATCAGCGAGCGCGAGCTTCAGGCCAGGCTCAGCCCGGCCCGCGCGCAGATTATTCCGATCGAAGCGCTCGAAAAAGGCGGCAAGAGGAGCGACCTCTCCCTTCCCTTGTTGCTGCTTCTCATTGTAACCTTGATATCTGAAGGCTGGCTCTCCCAACGATTTTATGGATAGACGACTTTTCCTCCGGCTATTGTCTTACGGCTGTCTGGCGGCCGCAGGGCTCGCGCCCGCAAAGGTGCGCGCCAGCCATGCCCGGGACCCGCGCAAGCCGATCCAATTCGTCTTCGCCCAGGTCAAGTATCGCGGCGGTGATTGGAACCCGCATCCCCTGGCAGTTACGCCCCTGATGGAGGAGCTGATGCAGCGCACGAGCGTCGACGCGCCAACCACCCGCCACGAGATCGCTTTGACTGACCCCGATCTCTTTTCCTATCCGTTTCTTTACCTCACCGGCAAATACGATTTTGAGCCTTTCACGCAGGAAGAGATCGAAATCCTGCGGCGCTTCCTCTCTTACGGAGGATTCCTGCTGGCCGACGACGCCCTGGGACAGCCGGGCTACGGATTTGACCAGAGCCTGCGCCGTGAGATGAAGCGGATCTTCCCGGACAAAGAATTTATGCGCTTGCCGTCGAGCCATCCGGCGATGAGGAGCTACTATCTCCTGAGAAAAATCGGCGGCGTGAGAATGGTCCGTCCCTACGTCGAGGGGATCAACATCGGCGCCACGACGCCGGTCGTCTATTGCCAGAACGATCTTGGCGGCGCCTGGGAGAGAGACCAGCTCGGCAACTGGCTCAACCCCTGCACCCCAGGCGGCGAGGAGCAGCGCCGGGACGCCTTTCACCTTGGAATCAATCTCATCC
>JAHFAP010000078.1 GCA_023250495.1 Deltaproteobacteria bacterium
TGCTCTCGCGCACCCGAGATGCGGAACGGTCCAAAAACCGTCTTTCTTCGTCCGTAAGCTCTATTTCAATGACCTCTTCCACTCCTCCCGCGCCCAGTTTGACCGGTACGCCGAAGTAAATGTCGCGCAAGCCGTATTCTCCATCTAGATAGGCTGAGCAGGGCATGATTCTCTTTTTGTCCTTAATGATCGCCTCGGCCATCTCCGCCACTGCGGCGCCTGGAGCGACGAAGGCGCTGCCGGTTTTGAGGAGCTTCACGATCTCGCCACCAGCATTGATGGTTCGGTCAATGATCTTCTGAATCTTGTGGCACTCTAGAAGCTGAGTGAGCGGAATTCCAGAAACCGTGCAGTACCTCGGCAGGGGCACCATCTCGTCGCCATGGCCGCCTAGAACCAGGGCTTGGACATCCTCGGCCGAAACCGATAACTCATCGGCGATAAAGGCGCGGAAGCGGCAGGAGTCCAGCACGCCCGACTGTCCCAGGACGCGGTTTCGGGCAAGGCCGCTCAGCCGCCAGGCCAGATAGGTCATCGCGTCCAGAGGGTTGGTGACCACGACGAGGACGCAGTCAGGGGACCAGCGCACCACCTCCTGAACAACGGACTCTACGATTTTCCGGTTTACATTCAGGAGATCCTCCCGGCTCATCCCGGGCTTGCGCGGCACACCTGAGGTGATGACCACGAGATCCGAGCCAGCGGTCGCCTCGTAGCTCTGGCTCCCCACGACTTTGAGGTCAAAGTTGCTGAGAGGACCGGACTCCCAAAGATCCAAGGCTTTGCCTTCCGCCAGCCCTTCGACAACATCGACCAGGACAATATCTCCCAGTTCCTTGGCCGCAATCCATTGCGCCGCTGACGCGCCGACATTTCCCGCGCCGACAATGGTGATCTTAGATCTCGTTGTCATCGCTTCTCTCCTTTACACTCTCACCAGCTTCACTCTAGTGTCATAGAAGCTCGCGCTGCCGCCGATGAGGTCCGTAAGTCCCGTGGTTCTCATTCCTTCGTCGAGCAGCAGGACCGAATTGGCGCACAGGCCACGGGCCCGTCTCGGATCTCCCTTGACGACTTTCCCGTCCACGGTGACGTCGCGCGCCCCATACGCCCAGTGGCCGAAGTGCCAGGAGACGGCGACGACTCCGGGCCGGATTCCCTGCATCGTTTTGACTTTTCCCTTGATGATCTGTTTCAGGCCGTTGCCCAAATCCAAACTCCCTTCGGGATTGGTCCGGGAAACGAGCTTGACTTCGGCACCGTCGGCGAGTCCGATGCGCAGCGCGTCGCTCTTATTCATCAGGACGAAATTCTCCGGTTGCAGGGCGATGTTGGTCCAGTAATTCCCAATCGTCCGCGAGTGGCCGCCGAAGATTTCCTTGAAGGTGATGACGGCGAAGGGAAAGTCGCGGTCGTCCACGAGCTTGCCGGTGCTGTGGCGGATCGGCTCGTAGCGCGGCACGCCGCGAAAGTTCTGACCGGTCATGCTGTCCTTGGCGAGAGCGACCGTTTCGACGTAGAGATTCCAGAGCTTGCCGAATGGGTGGCCGAGGTAGTCCCCGTCGTAGAGTTTCTTGAAGTCCTCGAAGCGCCCGCCCCTGTTGAGGACGTAGACGGCGCGCCGCCAGTTCTTCTCCCCAACGGATCTGATCCACTTCGCTTCGTCAAAGACCGCTCGAGGCAAGTGGCGCCTGGCCTTGCGGAAGATCTCGAGCTCCTCTTCACTCGCTTCCGCAACCTCGTCCCCTGGCTTGTCGCCGAGAGCGACGTTCGCAATCGCTTTGAGGTAGAAATCCTCCGGGCGAGAGAAATCTAGGCCGGGCGCGAAGCCGTCCTTGCCATAGCCTGGCAAGTTCAGCTTCGCGGCAATCGCCAGCATCACCGCCTCCATGGAGATCGGCATCTCCTCGCCCGCGACCTGAACGATCTCGGGGATCGGAGCGGCAATCGGCTGGCGGATCTTTAGTGTCTTCGTCGCCGTGGTCGGAGGCGAGCCGAGAAATGCCCACCGCTCCACATAGGTGAGGTCCGGAAAGATGTAATCGGCGTACATGGAGGTCTCGCCGATGACAACGTCGGTAGCGATGAAGAGTGGAATCGTATTCGGGTTCGTGAGCATTTCCACCTGCGGTCCGCCGGCAGGATTCGCCAGCACGGGCGTTCCCTTGTGGAGCCAGACGGCCGTAACCGGATAGGGATAGCCGTCGGCCGCGGCCGGGATCACCTCGGTGTAAACTCCGCTGGTAAACGGAAACCACGGCCGCTTAGCCGGATAGCTGTTGAACAGAGTCGATTTTTCGTAAGCGCTTCCTTCCCGCGTAAGCTTGATCCCGAACGCGGTGAGTTTTTCCGCGTGCTGCTTGCCAAGATCAAAGGGCTGATGCTCCTTCCCGCCCATGCCGGCCCATGCCCCGCCTCCGCCGGTGAGACCGCCCTTCCAGTCGGGGTTGCCGATAAGTAGATTGAGGTTGAGAACCGCCTGGGAAGTGTAATAGCCATTGGTGTGGGCTGACGCGCCGCGATAATGATCAATCCCGGCCTTCTTGCCGTGGGAGGTGAACTCCTCGGCCAGCTCCGCGATCAGCTTCGGAGCCAAACCGGCGATGGCCGCGAATTCTTCGAGCGACTTTTCAAAGGCCGCCTCTTTGAGGAGTTGAAAGGCGCTCTTGACTCGGATGCCGCGCGGGGCGGTCTCGACGACGAGGTCACCCTCAACGGCGTTCTTCTCGTCGTTGGGCTCTACGGGTATCAGCCGACCTCCGCGCGAGACCACAAAAGGATCGAACTCGTACTCCTTGCCGTCCTGCGTCGTCCGCTTCTCTTTCTTGGCCAGGCCGATCTCAGAGGCCCGGAGGAACGCGCCGGGCTGGCCGCTGTCGTTGAGCTTCACGAGCCAGCTCGCATTGGTCCAACTCTTCTCTGCGTCCTCTTTGGCCGCCGCCTTGTTGGCGTTTTCCAGGAATTTTTTATCGTAGCGTTCATGCTCGATGATCCAGCGGATCATCGCCAGAGCCAAAGCCTGGTCGCCGCTCCCGGGCATGACCGGCACCCAGCGCCACGCCTTGGCTGCGGTCTTAGAGCAGCGCGGATCCACCACCGCGAACTTGAAGTTCCGCTCGACCAGGCTTCTGGTGATCTGCTCGGCCATCGGCGTCGGGCCGAAGTTCGCCTCGAAGGCGCCGGTGCCCCAGAAGATGGCGAACTCGGTGGAGAGAAAATCGGGCTTGAAGTGCGTCGGACCCGGCTGCCACTTACCCTCGTTGTGCTGCGACGTCACGAGGCTGGTGGCGATATGGCGGCTCACTTCACAGATGTTGAAGTGATCGTACCAGTTGACCGAGCCGAAGCCGCCGTAGGTGAAGCGCTTGGCGAAATCATTCCTTCCGGGCTCGATCCGTCCGGCCAGGAAGACGAAGCGATTGTTGATCGGACCGAGGTCAGGATGGTCGGCGTCGATGAGAAGATGGAGATGATCCTTATGCTTGGTCTTGAAATCGGCGACGGTGAGCTTTTTATCCTGGATCGCCTTGACATCATCCGCCAGTTCCTTGGCGAGCTTTGCATCGTTCAGGACGAAAAGTTCTTTCAGGCCCGATACGCGCCGCTTCTCCTCTCCGGGAACATCTTTGAAGAGCGCGCCACCGTTCACGATCTCGTCGATGGCCTGCTCGAAAGGAATCGCCTGCCATTTATTTTCGCCGCGCTTGCCGGCGCGCTTCAGCACCTTGCGGATGCGATACGGGTCATACTGAATCTGGACGCTCGCCTGTCCCTTGGGGCAGAGTTTGGCATCGACGGGCGCTGCCTGGGTCGGTGGCGTGTTGTAGGCGATCTGAGGCAGCAAGTTGACCGGGCTGTAGGGGTTGCCGTCGAGCTTGACCAGGACGCCGTTGAGAATCTTGCCTTTGAACGTGCACTGAGTATTGCAGTTAAGGCACGCGCCGTAGATGATGTTTTCGGCCTTGGCCAGCTCGTACTCTTCGGTCGGTGATAGATAGCCCGCTTCTGCCCTGCTCAGAAGACTGAAGGCACGCTCGATCTGACTGCTAAGCAGCGTGCTTCCGCCTAAGAGGGCGGAGCCTTTGATGAATTTTCTGCGGTCGATTTTCGCGCAAACCGCATCTTTGATCCTTACAGCGTCTTGATTCGCTCCCATGGCTATTCCTCCCTCATCCGGACGATCGGCAGACTTCTGTAACCCATAGTGAAGAGGGCCACTCCAAGGCTCACCACAAAGAGCAACACCAGCCACTCATGGAGGCTGGGGAAGTAATAGAACTGCAAACGCGAATCAGTATAGGCATGCATTAATCCCTCCAACTCGGGCACGGCCAGTCCTGGGATGACGATGTTAAGGCGCACGCTCATGAAAGTTATAGCGATCAGTCCCGCCGCCAAACCAACCAAATTCACCGCACGCGGCCAGAGGGAAAGAAGAATGATCGGGACGATGCTTCCCAAGATGAGATGGAAAATCCAGAAGACCCACCAGTAAGAGCCGAAGAGCATGAGCTTAAACCCGGCCACGTGCGAGGGGATGGAGCCCCAGAGGGTGATGGAGACCTCCGCCCATTCGAGGAGAAGATCAAACGCAAGCAGCCCAAGAGTGATCCTCCCGAGAAAGCTCACCAGCTCCTCATGTTCCTTTCCTCTCTCCGGCCAGAAGAAAGCGACGATGGCCGTGAGCAGAGCGCCGCCGGAAGCGAGCGCGCCTACCAGAAAGAGAATCGGATACAGAGCCGAATGCCAGTAAGGCCTGGCGCCAACAACGCCGAAGAGGGCGCCGACGCCGCCGTGGAAGGCGACCGCGAGGGGAATGCCGATCGTTCCCAGAGCGCGCACGATCTTTTTTTCTCTCTCCAGAATGGCGGGCGAGAGATCAAGGCGACCGAATGCGAGCCAGCGCGCGACGCTTCCTTCGATCCCGCCTCTGGCCGACCAGCGGACGAGATCCGGCCGCATTACAAACCAGGTCTCAACCAAAAGCAGGATGAAGTAGGCCGTATAGAGCCACACCATCCAGGCCATCATCGACTCCCACGCAAGGCTCGTGTAGACCTTCCAGAAGCGCCCCATGTGGCCGATGTCAAACCAAATCGAGAGAAGGGCCATGAAAAGCGTGATCAGCGCGGTGAAGAGAGCAAGCTTGCCGACCTTCTCCAGGCGCTCGACGCCGAAGACATAGACGAGAGAGGATAGCAGGAAGGCGCCCGCGGAGAGGCCGATGAAGTAAATGTACGCCGCGACCCAGAGGCCCCAGACCACATAGCTTCCATAGGCGGCCAGTTGGTGTCCGTAGAAAAGTCTCTGAGCGACGCCGATAAGTCCCAGGAGAAAGGCCGCAGCCCAAAGATAGGCGAGAGTTTTTTTCATCGCTCTTCCCTCCCTCAGAGCAGATAGTAGACTTTCGGATTGGTCCCCATCTCTTCTTTGAGCCGCATCACATTCGGCTTGGCAGTCAGCTCCGCGACCAGGCTCTCGTGGTCATTGGCGTCGCCGAAATAGGTCGCCACACCGACGCAGGTGGTCACGCATGCGGGAAGCATCCCGGCGTTCAGGCGATGGGTACAGAACTGGCACTTGCGAACATTGCCAACGGGCGATCCGCCGTTTTTTCTGTCCCATTTCTTTCCGTATTCAGGCGCCGGGCTGGTCTCGTAGGGCTGCCGCTCCGGTGTCCCGTCGCTATAATTCTCGCCGAAGTCGAAGGTGCGGGCCGAATAGGGGCACGCGGTAATGCAATAGCGGCAGCCGATGCACTGCTCGTAGTTGATCTCGACGATTCCGTCCGGACGCTTGTAAGTGGCCTTCGCCGGGCAGACGGGCACGCATGGAGGGTTGTCACATTGCATGCAGGGCCGGGGAGTGAACCGTCGCGTAACGTGCGGGTATTCGCCGATCTCCTCCTCCAGGACGGGCCGGTAGACGACGCCCGGAGGAAGGTGGTTTTCCGCAATGCATCCCACGGTGCAGGCCGAGCAGCCGATACACTTGCGCAGGTCGATCACCATGACCCATCGCCTCTGTTCGATCGGCTTCTTAAGCGCCCGCTGCAGCTCGCGCTGCATGCGCAGAAGCGGACTGTCACCATCGGGAAGCGCGGGTAGGGGCTTCTCCGCAGGAGGGGCTTCCGAGCCGGCCGATGTGCGCGGGATACCGGTTGCTACAGCGACGCCGGCCAACATCAGTTTGAGAAAATTCCGCCGTTCCTCATTCCTCTTGGAGACTTTTAATTTTCTCATGCTCGCCTCCTGAGATTTTGTCCCGGCTTCATGAAATCAGCCGGACCAACGATTCTCCGGGCTACGAGCCAATGGCGGAGCAAGACTTATGCCACCGTCCCACCCATAAGAATTTCAAATGGCCTGAGGGGCAAAGCTTATGAAAGCGGGACAAAGAGCCAGCAATCTTTCGATGAGAACAAGGATTTTCCGAGCAGCTGAACTTTCGGCGAAACGGCTTTGCAAAGTTTCGGGTGGGGAATGTGAAGGAGCGCTGATGGTTTCTTCCTAAATCCAGTAAAATCCTCGGCTTCCTTTGCAGAACTAGGAATTAAGACGGCAACAAAGACCAACGGTTGGCGAGAACGGTGCATAATGTCCTAATTTGTTTGAAACTAGAGGAGGAAGCTGACGGACTTCAAAAGGAGGTGAAGTCGTGTTTTTTCACCTAGCCCCCAAGCTCTCTCAGCATGTCGCCTTCCGGTAGAAAAGCGAAGTCCCCACTTCTGGGCGGGCTGTTGTGATTGCCACGTCTATCGTCTTTCCCGCTTTTCCATCCTCCCCATTGCTCCGGGCCGTTACCTAAGGGGGAAAGACAATATAGCGATGCATCATTTTTTGCAGAGCGTATGGATATAAGCGACGAGATCCAGGATGGCCTGTTTGTCTAACACCCCGCCCCACGCTGGCATCGCGGTTGAGTGGCCCATGCTCGCACCCCCATCCGTGATCATCTTGATTTTGTCAGCATCGGTAGGATGCTTCGTCGAGGTGCAGAAGTCTGCGGGTTTTGGGTTTAGTGCCGCACCTGAAGGCCCATCTCCCTTCCCACTTTTCCCATGACACCCATCACAACCGGCTTCACGGTACCAGAACCCTCCCTTCTTGGGGTCGCCTCCATCACCCCAAACAGGAGGACCGGCCAACAGCCCCACCAGAGAGACTCCTACTGCCGACAACTGAGATAGGTGCCAGAAAGTTTTCCTGTCCATATTCTACCCCGCATGTCCTCCCGAAACTTGAGGTTGCGGTGCTCCTTTCGCGCACCTAGGCCGCCAGATTGCGCACCACCAGGCCCAACAAGAGACCGAAAGCTCCCAGCAATAGTGCAATCATCTTTCTTGTCGCCATGATTACCCTCCCTTCTTAAGTATCTTTCACCAATCACCCACGCCAGCCCGGGAACTCCGCACCGGGAACGGGACGACTAGCGGGCGGCGCGAAACCCGATGACGTCGGTCCCGTGCGACGGGAGGACGTTCCCGCGCACCGCGAAGACCCCAGCAACCGTGCCGATGCGCCAGTCACCGCCGCGGAGCAGCGCGCCAGGGCCAGAAGTGGTGCTCGCCCCGGCTAGGCAATTGAAATCACCCGCGAACAGCGGTGTGGTACAAGTCGTGGACAGCGGCACCCAGTCGGCCACCCACTCCCAGAGATTCCCGACCATGTCGAAGACACCCCAGCTAGAAACACACTTGGCGTGCGCCCCAGTCAGGTCCGGCCCTGAAGACTTGATATTGCAATCCTGGCTCCCAGGAGAAGCCCCAGGATCCGGCGTCCCGGCCGCTGCCATCTGCCACTCGGCATTGCTGAGCAGCCGCTTGCCTGAATTGGCCGCTGCCTGCTGCGCCTGAAACCAGGTGATACGCGCCGACGGCGTCACCCCAGGAATGCTAAAGGCAAAGATCTTATCCTTACAGTCATTCCCATTATGCGAGCACGGATAGTCATCTGCGGGCACCCCATGCTGCGTCGCCCCTAAGACGGTGAGTTCAGCCAAGGTCGCCTTGCCGCCTTGGGCTAGCGCCTTAAGCGCCGCCACCTTTGTCGGGTCCGACACACTCCAGACGCTCGCCTTAAACTTGTCCACGCAGACCGGCCCTACCTGCACCGCGTCAGCAAGACATCCTCCGTTCGCCTGAACCTCCGAAACTGCCAGGCCCAACAAGAGACCGAAAGCTCCCAGCAATAGTGCAATCATCTTTCTTGTCGCCGTGATTACCCTCCCTTCTTAGGGTCTCCCCCCCATCACCCCAAAGAGGAGGACCGGCCAACAGCCCTAGCAGAGAGACTCCTAATGCCGACAGTTGAAATAAGTGCCAGAAAGTTTTCCTGCCCATCTTTGACCCGGGATGTCCTCTCCAAAACTTAATGTTTTCTATCTTTTCTTTAGGTACTCAAGGATCGCCTCTGCGTCGGCGGCTGGGATGTTGGCAGTCGACCGCATGTGCATCATGATAAGGTCCCAGTCTGCAGGAGAACGGTCAGAAGGGCCCCGTGGATTGTGGCAGTTGCCGCAATAATTCGGCCAGAGCTTTGAACCCTTGAGGAACAATTGCGCCTTTTTTTGTTGTTCTGCCGTAGGGCCTTCACCGGCCCATGAGAAAGAAAAACTAAAGAAAACCAATCCTAAAAGTAACGCGAATACTTTTCTTGCCTCAAACATAATAACCTCCTCGCCTACCAGGCCTTCTTAGAAACCAACCGCAAACTGTGTCAGGAACTGATTTCCTGACTTATTTCCACGGGGGAGGTCCCGGTCATACTCCATTTTCCAAACCACCGACGGAGTTAGCCAAAAATCCCATCCCAACGAGATCTGCCGAGGCCTCTTTAGAAAGGGATGTTCGGCATCGTCAAAACCGGGAATCCGAGGCGAATTCACACCGCTGAAGCGCATGACAAGTTCGCTGCGGTCAATGAAACGAATCGGCACTTCACTAAGTTTATATGATCCCTGGAGATACCATCCATTCCGGTTATCCGTTCTTACTCCGGAGGACATCTCTCTGTGGAAACCGATGTACTCTCCGCGCAGCTCAAAGAGGTCCTTCTGATAGACCGTATCCAATCCCCAGGCATTCAGCCAGCGGCCGCGGCGCCATATGCCGTTGTAAGTAGAAGCGCCGAGCTTAAGCCGCCCCAGTTCCCAGTCAAAAGGAAATGGACGAAACCCAATTCGCGCTCCAAAGGCCTTAGGGCTCTTGCTCTCCGAATGATTGACCTCGAGGATAGCCCCCCGCTCTTTAGACTCGAAGCTGGGGCTGTTCGCTGCGTAGAGCGTGTACTCCACTTGCCTCCCCGGACTATCCAGAGGAATTGCGCCACGGAGCTGGACTCCCACCTGGCCAAAGGGAAGCAATCCCCCCTCGTCGGTCTCTTCGCGAAATGGAAGAGGAAAGGTCACGAGCTTGTTGATGAAGGCGGGATGCAGCCTCTCGATGAACTCACCGAAGGGAAGCAGATATTTGCCCGCTCCCAAGGTCATGTAGTCATTAAGAAAGACATTGGCCTTGGCATACTCCAAACCGACCTCGGTTTCGCTACCCTTCAGCTCAAACTCCGGCGCGGCCTCAAAGTAGATCCAGTCGTTGATCCTGTAGAGGAAAAGCGGACTAAGGCCTGCCCGGAAACTGTTTGTCTTTTCATTCTGGTTGCCATGTTTGCCGCTGAAGAAATAGCCCCCAAAGCCATAACCGGCAAGCACGAAACGGCTGTCGCCCGCCTGGGTCTTCAGAAACTGATCTGCCCATGAGGTGGTCTGGCGGGCAACCTTTTCCTCAAGTTCTTTTTCCTTCTGGGCACTTTGAACCTCCATTTTCCCGAGTTTCTCCTCAAGGGCCCTAATACGCCTGTCACTCTCCTCTCGGGTCTTACGAAGCTCGTCCCTTAAAGCCTGGATGTCTTCCTGACCCATTATGGGTGGCGGAAAGAGGAAGAGCAGAAAGAAAGACAATAGGAAAATAAAGCTAGAAACCTTTTTTGCTGTTTCCATATTTTACCTCCGCTTTATCTTATTATTATAGGCTGTCATTGCATGGTGTGCCTTTTCTTTTGTTCTTTTGCTGAACAGTCACCATTGATCACGCAAGTCTTATGCCACCTCGTCGCCCATTAGGGTTCCTAATCGCCACGCACACGGAACTTATGATCGCGTCTTAACGAGCGGGGAATTCTTCAAAAAAACAACGGCTTTTTTGGCTCGGTTGACTTTGGTGTGAAAGCGTTCGAAAAGAGGGCGCAGCGGCAGCTCTGGCTCTCCCCTAACTGGCTCTTCTCAAAACCAGGAAATTTCACCACTTCCTTTGCAGGACTAAGAATCTACAGGCGGTAAATAGCGACGGCTGCGCATGAGATAGCGCGCCCTGCCGTTGGCCTCTTTTTTGCTCTGCCAAACAGCAGCGAAGAGAGATGTGGACATCGAAGCATTAAAACTATTCTGTGATGTGATCAGACTCAAGGGCTTCACTCAGGCTGCGGCGACCAACTCGATCACGCAATCCGCAGTGAGCCAGCGGCTGAAGGGCCTTGAGAAGAGATACGGCGTTCCGCTCATCGAGCGGCGCGGCAGCGAGCTCAGCCTGACCGAGGCCGGCGAGGCGCTCTACAAAGGCGCCAGGCGCATTCTCGGCGAGCTGCGCACGATCGAAGAGCATCTACGGGAGATCGGAGGTCGGGACGGAGGGTCGGTCCGAGTGGCGACGATCTACAGCGTGGGGCTCTATGAACTGGATCCGTTCGTGAAACGGTTCCTCAATCTCTACCCTGACGTTGAGGTTCAGGTTGAATACAGCCGCGCGAACAAAATCTACCAGGAGCTGGTCAACAGCAGCATCGACCTGGGGATCGTGGCCTATCCGATGAACCAGCCGCAGATCCGCTCGATCCCGTTCTGTCAGGATGAGCTGGTGCTCATCTGCGCGCCGGATCATCCCTTCGCCCGCTACGATTCTCTCAGCGTGAAAAAGCTCTCCGGCCAGCCGTTTGTGACATTCCAGCAAGATATCCCCACGCGCCGGGAGCTGGATCAGATCCTGAGAAAACACGGAGTCGCTCCGGTCGTCAAAGCCGAATTTGACAACATAGAGCTGATCAAGCGCGCCGTGGAGATCGGCCTAGGCATCTCCATCGTTCCGTCGATGACGGTCAGGTCCGAGATTCAGACGGGCCTGCTCAAGGCGGTCGCTCTCGCGGAGGGCCCTTTTACGCGCCCTATCGCCGTTCTTTACCGGCGCGGGAGATCTCTGCCGCCGCCGGCGAAAAAGTTTATCGCCGTGCTGACGGAGGATGGAGGAGCGATTCTTTGAGATAAATTTTCTTGAAGGAGGTTCCATGAATACTCCACTTATCACGATGATTTCTGTCATTGCCCTGGGAGTCCTCTATGTCTTGATTCCCGTGGCCGCCAATACCTACCGCCGTTTTCACAGAAGGAGAGTCGTGACCTGTCCGGAGACCGAGAGTTTTGCCGAAGTAGGTGTGGACGCCCGGCATGCGGCTGTCTCTTCGGCTTTCGGCAGGCCGCGCCTGAGAATCAAGAACTGCACGCTGTGGCCGAAGCGGAAGGGATGCGCGGAGCGCTGCCTCAGATCTATCTAGGGAAGTATGCGGCAGCAGTCGCGCGTGAAACCAGTGGTCTCAATTCTTGGCGCTGGATCTCGGGATCACTTCATGAATGAGCGTCTCCATCGTCTGCAACATGGACGGAAGCGGACAAGGATGGGGGATATTCAGATCGAAGCAGACATGCTTCACTCCGGCTTCTTCGTATTCGCGCAACCTGCGAGCGGTCTCTTCGACCTCTGTTTTCTCGCTGAGCGCCGGAAGGGCATTCCAACGCAGCGACAGTTCTATACGTTCTGGATCGCGGCCAAATTGTCGCGCCAGCTGCCTCAGATGTTTCATCTCCCGCGCCAGCTCTGAAGGGCCGAAGCGATTCGTGGGATGCCAGCCGTCCCCCAGCTCGGCGGCGCGGCGCACTGCGCGCTTGCTGTTGCCGCCGATCCAGATGGAGGGACCGGGATCTTGAAGAGGTCTCGGCAAGAAGATC
>JAHFAP010000270.1 GCA_023250495.1 Deltaproteobacteria bacterium
CCTCGTTTTCTGAAACCGAAGTTCTTTTCGCTGGTACCGGAAGGGCCGAACCGTTCTTCGTGATCTCCTCTATCTTGCGCTGTAACCCGTCGCCTTCTTCCTTCGAGAGCTGAACCGCGACCGTGTCTGAGCCAGTGAAGCTCAGTGCCAGCAGTCCCACAACGAGGCTGCTCCCAATCTTTCTTATGGTCATCCTACGAATACGATACGACCTGAGGGACAACCCTTCAAGGGATGTCTTTGTGCCAGCCAGGGGAGGCTCAGCGAAACCAGTCGCGCTGCCGGGTGATGTATTCCGCCGCGCGGTAAGCCAGCGCCGCTATGGTGGCAGTGGCGGGATAGCCGGACATAGTCGGGAAGACGGAAGAGCCGACGATGAAGAGGTTCGGGACGTCGTGGGTCTGACAGTATTCGTTGACCACCGATGTCCCTGGCTCTTTCCCCATCCGCGTGCCGCCGCACTGTCGAGTCGGTGTAGGCCTTGGCAACTCCGTCCAGACCTTGCCGGCGCCGGCCTCTCGCAGGATTCCTTCTGCGATCTTCGCCAAGAAACGATGCATCTTTGTTTCGTTTTGGTGAAACGCAAAAGTGATTCGGGGGAGCCGCAGGCCCCACGGGTCGCGACGCCGCGGGTCGAGATCCACCCGATTGTCGCGGCGCGGCAGCGTCTCCGGGGCCATATGGATGTCGAAAGTGCGCGTGTAGTAGCGCATGAAGTACTCTTTGTATTCCCGGCCCCAGCTGCGCATGCCGGGGGGCACGACGTCCATCCGCGAGATCGGCGCGCCGTCGCCGCTTGTTCCCATCGTCCCGCCGCGGATGAAGCCTAAACCCGCATGGTCAAAGTTGTTGCCGTTAAAGTCATCGATCCGCATCGCCGCGGAGCCGGGGCCGATAAAGGCGTTGATGATAATGTCGTCAAATAGTCCGTAAACACGGAGGTCGCCGTGGCCAAAAAAGCATTTCCCGACGAGCCCGCTCGAGTTGGCGAGGCCGTTTCTGAATGAACCCCGGTCGGTTTTAGACAAGAGCAGCAGCCGCACGTTGTCGAAGACGAAGGCGGCGAGGATCACCACCCGGGCGCGTTGCTCCCGCAGCTGGCCGTCCGGGTCGAAATATTTAACTCCGGTCGCGCGGCCTTTATCGTCCGTGGTGACGCAGGACACTTTACAGTTTGTCTTTAGCTCCAGGTTGCCGGTCTCGAGCGCCACCGGGATGACCGTGTAGAGCGTCGCGGCCTTCGCTTGCACGTGGCAGCCGTAGTGGTTGCAGTGGCCGCAGTAAACGCAGGCCGGTCGTTCGGCGATGCGCGTGTCAAACGGGGGCGGTGGACGGTAGTTTTGAGAGAGGATGCCGGCGGGACCGTTGAAAGGATGGTAGTCCAAGCGCCGGCATGCCGCCGCGAATAATTCCATCTTGCCGCTGTGGCGCAGCGGCGGCAGCGGATAGGGACGCCGTCTTGGTCCGGCAAACGGGTTCATGCCCGCTGCTCCGGAAACTCCGAACTCCCATTCAAAGCGCTCGTAGTAAGGTTCCAAGTCCTCGTAGCCGATGGGCCAATCCACGACATCATATTCACTGAGGTCTGCTTTTGCGCGTTCCGCCAGTCCGGTGGCGACCTCGTTGCTGTAAATCTTGAAATCGCCCGGCATGAACCGGGAGGCCTGACCCGTCCAGTGCATCAATGCGCCGCCGAGCGCATTCAACGGGCTGGTGCCGTAGCGCAACTTTCCCGGCTCCGTCGTCCGGGTGCGGAAAACCGTCGGCTCGTGACGGACCCATTCCAATTGATCGTGGCGCGCGATGAAGCGAATCGAGTCTCGCGGGGAGTAGTCCTCGGTTTTTACTGCGGGCCCGCGCTCAAAGGCCACGACTTTGAGTCCGGCGGAGGCCAGCTCCTTGGCCAAGATCCCGCCGATGGCGCCGACCCCGACCAGGCAGATATCAGCGATGTTTGTCGTCATACCTCATCCGGCTTTTTTGGCGGGCCGTCCCAGGCAACCGGCTCCAGGTCGACCACGCGGTTGATGTAGGGGTCGGGATAACCGTACTGCTGACCAGGAAAACCCACCAGGTGCCAGCCTATGAGGTCCCTGTTGCCGCCGTAGCTCGGCTCGCCGAAGACGCCCTCCAGAACGTGAGAGCGCAAGATCTCAAAAAACTCTTCTCCGCTGCGAAGTTCTTTAATCCGCCCGGCCTTGAGTGCGCTTAACAGTACATCCTGCTGGGCGGCGCTCAGTTTTAGAAAGGGGCTGCCGAATTTCGCTTTGGCACGTCGCTCAAGCGCCCTCAGCCCCCGCTTGTACTGAGGCAAAAGATGTT
Organism: Deltaproteobacteria bacterium; assembly: GCA_023250495.1. Lineage (GTDB taxonomy): Bacteria > Desulfobacterota > Binatia > UBA9968 > UBA9968 > JAHFAP01. The sequence goes on from JAHFAP010000270.1 coordinate 2,323, forward strand.
TGTGAGCGCCGGCCAGCGCGCGGTCGATGTAAAAGAGCGCTCCGGCTTCCACGGCTCCCGGAGTATCCGTCGCTGGAAAAATCCGTCCGGCGATCGCTTCGACGAGTTGCGCCTGTTGCCCAGTCAAAGCTTGCAACGTCACACCGCGGAACGCGCGGGGTTTTTTGGATTTTGAGTCCATAAGATTGTTAAAGACTTCGACGCGTGAATCCGGAACAGGACAAAATGGAAAGCGCCTGTCGTGCGTAAAGGACGGTCGCGTATACAACGGCCGGAGTCGTGATGTCAAGGCGAACAGGAGGAAAGGCCACGGCTGCTTGCAAAAACCGCAGCGCCATAGTTAAAGTTAAGGTCTACGCACAATGGGGTCAAAGCAAGGAGCGAGTTATGGCTGACGATTTAAAACAGCGGAGTCGGGTCATCACAGACGGGCCGGATCGGGCGCCGTCGCGGTCGATGCTCAAGGCGGTCGGTTTTACGGACGAAGACTTGTCCCGGCCGATCGTGGGAGTGGCCAACACCTGGATCGAGATCGGGCCGTGCAATTTTCACCTGCGGCGTCTGGCGGCCAAAGTGAAGGAGGGCATCCGGGCGGCGGGTGGTACGCCGATGGAATTCAACACCGTCTCGATCTCCGACGGCATCAGCATGGGCGCGGAGGGGATGAAGTGCTCGCTGGTCAGCCGCGAGGTGATCGCTGACTCGATCGAGCTGGTCGCGCGGGGCAACCACTTCGACGCGCTGATCTGCATCTCGGGCTGCGACAAGACCAACCCCGGCGTGGTGATGGCTCTATCCAGACTCGATATTCCCGGCCTGGCGCTCTACGGCGGCTCCATCGCGCCCGGCCACCTCGCAGACCGCGATCTCACCATCCAGGACGTGTTCGAGGCCGTGGGCGCGTACGGCCGCGGCAAGATCACCGCCGAGCAGCTCAAGGCCATCGAGGACGCGGCCTGCCCGGGCGCGGGCGCATGCGGCGGGCAGTTCACCGCCAACACCATGTCCACGGTGATGGAATTTCTCGGCATCTCGCCGCTGGGGAGCAACGGCATCCCCGCCACGGTCAATGAGAAGGACGAGGCCGCCTTCAATGCCGGAAAGCTCGTCATGGAGCTCCTGCGACGGGACCTCCGCCCTTCGCAAATAATTACCCGCAAAGCGGTGGAAAACGCCATCGCCGCCGTCGCGGCGACTGGCGGCTCCACCAACGCAGTGTTGCACCTGCTGGCCATCGCCCGCGAAGCAGGCGTCGAATTGAAGATTGAAGACTTTGACACCATAAGCTCGCGCACGCCGCTCCTCGCGGATCTCAAGCCCGGCGGGCGCTTCGTCGCCAACGATCTGTACAGGGCGGGTGGAATTCAACTCGTCGCTAGGCGATTGCTTGAAGCCGGCCTGATTCACGCCGACGCCATGACCGTCACTGGGAAGAGCATCGGCGAGGCGGCGCGGAGCGTGAGCGAGACGCGGGGCCAGGAAGTCGTGCGGCCGCTGTCGAATCCGCTCAAAGCCACAGGAGGGTTGGTCATCTTGAAAGGCAACCTGGCGCCGGAAGGTTGCGTAGTCAAAGTTGCCGGCCACGAAAGGATGACGCATCGCGGTCCGGCGCGCGTCTTTGATCGCGAAGAAGATGCCTTTCAAGCGGTGCAGCGCCAGGAGATCAAAGCCAACGATGTCGTGGTCATCCGCTACGAAGGACCCAAAGGCGGTCCCGGGATGCGCGAGATGCTCGCGGTCACCGCCGCGCTCGTGGGCGCCGGCTTGGGCGATTCAGTCGCGCTGCTCACAGACGGCCGCTTTTCCGGAGCGACCCACGGCCTCA
>JAHFAP010000079.1 GCA_023250495.1 Deltaproteobacteria bacterium
CCATCCGGTCGCAGTCCGCTTGAACCGTTACATCCACGCGCGCGAAGAGAGCCTGCCCGCCATCCTGTTCGATGAGCCTGTCTACTCTTGGGCTGACAGTCTCCTGGATATCGCAGCAGACGACTTTCGCCCCTTCGCGCGCAAAAAGGCGGGCCGTGGCGCGGCCGATGCCGCTGTTGGCGCCGGTGACGATCGCTACTCTTCCTTGGAGTCTTCCAAGCCCCTTACCCAGTCCGGGATGCTCGTCCACGCTCGCGTGATCCATTGTCGTCACCTCGCTGCTACCTTTGATAAAGCTGCTTGATGAAGCCCGAGGCCTCCAACTCTCTAACCAAGCTCGGATCAACAAAGGCTTTCGAGTCCGCTGCCGCCGCCCTCGCATCGCGCGGCGCCAGATCGTCGAGCATCGTCTTGACACCGTCGGGGGTGGGCAAAAGATTTTCCGAGAAGACCACGTTATAGGCTTTGTAGGCTCGCTCCAGGCTTTCAGGGTCCGTGATTCTAAGGTTCTTGCCGAAGATCGCTTTGGACGCCTCCCTTTCGGTTTTAATGAAGTGAACGGCCTCGACCATCGCCCGGGCGAATTTTGACAGGATCGGACGTTTTGTTTTGAGAATGTTTTCGCGCGTGAGCACCGCGTTCCACCAGAACGGAATTTTCAATGAGCCGATATCCAGCAGATCCCTGAAGCCCAACTTCTCCGCCTCACGCACGAATGGCTCCGGCATGATGACGAATTGGACGACCCCTTTCGAGAGCGCGGCAAATCGCTCCGAGTTGCCTCCCGCCGTGATGATTCTGGCGTCCTTTTCCGGATCCACTCCCACTCTTCTCAACGCGAGTCGAAGTCCAAGGTCCGACGTGCTCCCGAGCCGATTGACGCCGCCGGTTTTTCCCTTGAGCTGCTCCAGGCCGGTGATGGACTGGAGCGTGATGATGTGATCCACGAAGGTGGGGACCATTCCCAGGACCATCACGATGTCCGCGCCCGCCAGGCGGGAGCTGACGAGCGTAGTTACCGAGGTAACGATCACGTCTACTTCTCCAGCCAACATCGCCTGCAGGGCCGTCGGGCTGTTGGTGATGCGAATGACCTCGCCGTTGAGCCCCTGCTTCTTCAGTAAATTTTTTTCTTGCACCACCCAGATCGGGCTATTCGCAGGGCTGTCTCCCGCCCAGGCGATGCGGACTCGATCTTGGGCCAGGGTTTGATTCTGCAAGCCAAGCGAGGCTATGGTCGCAAAGATTACTGCCGCAATGGCAACCAGCGCTCGAGACATTTTTCCCCTCTCTGCATCGCTGAAGCTAGCATTCGGCTCTTCAAACTGTCAAGAACAATGTGCGGTTCCTAGCGCGTCAGCAGGTCAGGTCAACGTTGCCTTGACAGTTCGAGTTGCTTGAGACTATACGGATCGTAAACACGTTTTTGAATGTCGTCGAACGCGCGACGCGATGGAAAAGAAACATTTCTTTATGGACATCAGCCAAGGAGGCAACTGATTCATGAGACTTCCCATTAGGGACCCCATCCAGTTGGGTCCCACACCCTACGAAGAGTTTTTGGAAAAGGAAGGCCTTCCTGTCATCCGGGGCTATTTCATTGAAGATCTTATGGCCGTGGAGCTCAAGCCTTGGAAGCGAATGGGAGCCCTCGGTTGCTACCTCAACATGGGCGATCAGCAGGAGACCGACGCCTATATCTGCGAGGTAGCGCCCGCGAGTGAGACGGGGCCCCAGCGCCACCTCTTTGAAACCCTGATCTACATCGTGACCGGCCGGGGAGCGACGACGGTCTGGCACGAGGAAAATGCCAAGCGGACTTTCGAATGGAGCGCCGGCACGATCTTCGCGATTCCATTAAACGTGTCTTATCAGCACTTCAATGTGTCAAAGGACGAGCCGGTTCGCTTTCTCGCGGGGACCAACGCTCCCCGACTTATGAATTTTTTTCATAACGGAGATTTCATCTTCCGCAATCCTTTCCAGTTCCGCGACCGGTTCAGCAACGACCCGGACTATTTTCTCCATAACAAGAGACTGACCGCGCGCAGTTGGGAAACGAACCTGATCCCGGACGTCAATTCATTTTCCCTCGATGAGTATCCCATGAAAGGTCCGGGAGTGCGCATCATGCGCTTCGGGATCGCCGGAACGACCTACGGCTGCCACATCCAGGAGTTTCCGGTCGGCAGCCGCAGCACGTTCCATCGCCACGGACCGGGCGCGATCGTTACCGTCACCCAGGGGACGGGCTTCGCCATGGTGTGGCGCGAAGGCGAAGAGCGCCAGCGCTTCGAGATCCGTCCCGGAACGATTTATTCGCCCGGCGATCTCATGTATCACGGCCATTTCAACACCGGCCACACGACGATGCGTCATTTCGCCATGCGGGGCAGAAGCCCGAAGCACAGCCAGGACCGGTACCGTTCCAAGCTTCATGAAATGCTGCCCTTCGACGAAGAGCCACCCCAGCTCCACCAGGAATATTTGCGCGAGCTGGCTAAAAACGGCGTGAAGGCTAAAGTTTTGGTGGTCGAAGAATAACCGTTAAGAAAGTTACGGGGAAAAACATGGAACTTTCGTATCATGACTTTCGAGGATTCGTAGAGCAGGCGAAAAAAGTCAGCGACTGGCGGCTGATCGAGGGGGCCGACTGGGACACCGAGATCGGCGCGCTGGTCGAATCCACCGCAGAGCTGGTCCCTCAGCCGCCGATGCTCATCTTCGACCGCATCAAGGGATATCCACGCGGCTTCAGAGCGATAAGCCTTCCCTACGCCGCCTACAAGCGCGTCGCCGTTGCGCTGGGTCTTCCGGTGGATAAGAGCAAGCTGGAGCTGGTGCGCCTGGCGGCGCGAAAGATCAGGTCGGCGCAACCGATTCCACCGAAGGTAGTTGACGACTCGCCGCTGCTGGAGAATGTGATGAAGGGGAACGACGTGGATCTGCTCAAATTTCCCGCCCTGCGCTTTCACGAGAACGACGGCGGGCGTTATTTCGGACCGGGAGGAGGGCTGATCAACGCCGATCCGGAAACCGGCTATGTGAACACGGGCACCTACCGGATGCAGCTCCATGACCGGAACCATTTGGGTTTATGGATGAGCCCCGGACAAAATGGCCGCCAAATCTGCATGAAATACTGGCAGCAAGGGAAAAGCTGCCCTGTGGCGGCGACCTATGGCCAGCATCCCCTGGTTTTCATGCCTTCCTATACGAAGTTTCCTTATGGCCACTCGGAGATGGAAGTTTCGGGCGGGTTGATCGGCCGGCCGTTGGAGGTATTAAAGGGACCGATCACGGGTTTACCTATACCGGCCAGCTCTGAGATCGCCATCGAAGGAGAAGTTCCTCCGCCGTCGGAAGAGGCGCGCGACGAAGGCCCTTTCGGCGAGTGGCCGGGATATTACTCAGGCGGCACGATCGGCACGGGCGAGCGTCAGCCGGTGATCAGGGTGAAAGCCGTCTATTACCGGAACGATCCGATTCTCGAAGATGAGGCTCCGCTGTGGCCGGGCGCCGTCAAGCTGGACTTGCATATCTCGGCGGGCGTTTTGTGGGACCAGTTGGAGAGCGCGGGGATCCAGGACATCGTCGGAGTTTACAATCACACTTCATACCTGTCAGTGGTCGCCATCAAGCAAAGATACTCCGGCCACGCCAAGCAGGCCGGTCTGGCGGCCCTGAGCTGTTCCGCGGGCGCGCGCAACGGCCGGTATGTGGTCGTCGTCGATGAGGACATCGATCCGACCAATGTCAAAGAGGTGCTGTGGGCGATGATGACGCGCGTGGACCCCAAAACCAATATCGATATCGTCGACGGCTGCTGGAGCACGCCGCTGGATCCGCGCATGCCTCCCGACAAAAGAGACAGCCGCGACCATACCAACAGCAGGGCGGTCTTCTATGCCGTGAGGCCTTTCGAGTGGCTGGAAAAATTTCCGAAGGTCAGCCGCTCCAGCCGGGAGCTGCGCGAGAAAACCATCGCCAAATACAAAGACGTCATCCCGTTCCCGAAATTTTGAACGTCGCTGATGCCTACTTCTTGTAGAGCTGTTTGATAAAGCCCGACGCCTCGACTTCTTTGACCAGGCTCAGGTCAACGAAAGACTTCGGGTCTGCCGCTGCGGCCTTGGGATTGCGCGGCGCCAGGTCGTCGAGCATCGTCTTGACTCCTTCGGGCGTAGGGTAAGGCGTCTCGGGGTAAACCGAAACATAGTCCCTGTAGGCTCTCTCAAGGCCTTCCGGGTCCGAGATCCCAAAACTCTTGCGAAACATTGCCTTGGCGCCCTCTTTGTCGGTTTTTAGAAAATGGATCGCCTCGACCATGGCGCGTGTAAGCTTCAGCAGGAGCGGTCTCTTCGATTTGACGATGCTCTCCTGGGTCAGGATGCCGTTCCACCAGAATGGTATTTTCAGCGAGACGATATCGAAGAGGTTCCTGAAGCCCAGTTTTTCCGCCTCGCGCACGAATGGCTCCGCCATGATTGAGAATTGGATGATTCCCTTGGAGAGCGCCGCGAATCTACTCGGCTCGTCTCCCGTCGCAACGATCTTTAATTCATTCTCCGGATCGATACCCATCCTTCTAAGCGCAAGACGCAGGCCCAGATCAGAGGTGCTGCCCAGGCGATTGACCCCGGCCGTCTTTCCTTTTAACTGCTGTATCGCGGTAATGTTGGCCGCTGACACAATATGCTGAACAAAGGTTGGCACCACGCCGACTATCATCACGATGTCCGCCCCGGCCAGCCGGCCGCTGGTCAGCGCGGTCACCGAGGTGCTGGCGGCGTCGATTTCGCTCGCCAGCAGTGCCTGGATGACTGTGGGACTGGTGTTGATGTTGATGATTTCAGGCTCGACGCCCAACTTCTGAAGTAATTTTTTCTCTTGAATGACCCAGACAGGGCCGTTTGCGGGCGTTACTCCCGCCCAAGCGAGGCGCATTCGGTCTTGAGCAGAGCCTGAAGTCGCGGAGATCAGCGCTGCCGCCAGAGTGACGATTGTCATTGAGAGTGCTCTGAGCATCGTTGACCTCTTGCTCCGCCAAATCAAAAGCTAGCGCATTCGGTTGGTCATGAGACCTCAGGTTTCGTGCCGCGCTTCCTATTCTATCGCCTACAACCTACCGCCTATTTTTTATAGAGTTGTTTGATGAAGCCCGAGGCGTCCAGCTCCCTAATCAAGCTTGGGTCAACGAAAGCCTTCGGGTCTGCGGTTGCGGCCTTTGGATTTGTGTGCGCCAGGTCGTCAAGCATCGTCTTGACTCCCTCCGCGGTAGGATAAGGTGCTTCCGGAAACGCGTTTGAATAATCTTTGTAAGCCCTTTCCAAGCCTTCCGGATCGGAAACGCCCAAATTCTTTTTGATGAGCGTCTTTTCGTACTCCTTTTCGGTTTTGATGATATGAATGGCTTCGACCATAGCGCGGGCTAATTTCTGCATGAGCGGCCGCTTGGCTTTGATGATGCTTTCACGGGTCAGTATGCCATTCCACCAGAAGGGGATCTTGAGGTCGCTGATGTTATAAAGGTTTCGAAAGCCGAGCTTCTCCGCCTGGGTCAAGAACGGTTCCGGTATAATCGTGAACTGAGTTAATCCCTTTGAGAGCGCCGCGAACCTCTCTGCGGTGCCTCCCGTGGGGATGATTTTTACGTCCTTCTCGGGATCAACGCCCAATTTTCTAAGCGCGAGCCTGAGCCCGAGATCAGACGTAGTCCCGAGGCGATTGACGCCCCCGGTTTTGCCTTTAAGCTGCTCTACCGCGGTGATATTCGACAATGAAACGATGTGGTCGACAAAGGTGGGAACAACGCCGACGATCATCACCGTGTCGGCGCCCGCAAGACGCGAGCTCGTAAGCGTGGTCACGGAGACGCTGGCGGCGTCGATCTCGCCGGCGAGGAGAGCCTGGAGCACCGTAGGGCTCGCGCTGATCGCAATGATTTCCGGCTGTACGCCCATCTTCTGCAGTAGTTTCCGATCTTGGATGACCCAGATCGGGCTGTTGGTCGGGCTAAATCCCGCCCAGGCGAGGCGGAGCTTTTCCTGAGCAGACGCAGAGCCCGCAAAAAAGAGAAGAGCCGCAAGGGCAGAGATTCTTGTCAGAACTCGCATGGCAGGACCCCCCCGTTTCGAGCGCGAGACTAGCACCGCAGTCTCCGGGAGGTCAAGCTTGGCCTGGAACCTCTAGCCGTCAGCTATCAGCGGTCAGCTTCGGATTGGCTGTCTGAAGCCGGAATTATGCTATAATTCGATTCGCTGATAGCTGATTGCTGACAGCTTTACTTATGCCTCTCGTGGAAGAAAAGCTCGAAACTCTGCCGTCGCAGCCCGGCGTCTATCTGATGCGGGACAAGGGCGGCAAGGTCATCTACGTCGGCAAGGCGAAGGATCTGCGGGGCCGCGTGCGCGCCTACTTGCGCGGCGGCGACGGCCGCTCGCAGATCCAGTTTCTCATGAGTCGGGTCGAGGACGTCGAGACGCTCGTGACGGCGAACGAAAAAGAAGCGCTGATCCTGGAGAACAACCTCATCAAGCAGTACAGGCCGCGCTACAACATCCGCCTCAAAGACGACAAAAGTTATCTCAGCATCAAGATCAACGTGCGGCACCCTTGGCCGAGGATCACGGCGACGCGCAAGATCGTCAAAGATGGGAGCCGCTATTTCGGCCCATACTCTTCGGCCTTTTCCGCGCGCGAGACGCTCGACATCATTGAGAAGCACTTTCTCCTTCGCAACTGCACGGAATACAATTTCAGGAACCGGGCGCGCCCCTGTCTGCAATATCAGATCAAGCGCTGCCTCGGCCCCTGCGTCCTGCCGGTGGATCCGAAGGAGTACCAGGAAAACTTGGGCGAGGCGATCCTCTTCATCGAGGGCAAGCGCCAGGAGCTGGTGGACGAGCTGCGGCGCAGGATGCAGGAGAAGGCGGACGCGCTCGAATTCGAAGCGGCGGCCAAGATCCGCGACCAGATTCAGGCGGTGGAAAAGACCGTGGAGAAGCAGCGCATGGTCTCGCACTGGGGCGGCGATCAGGACATCTTCGGCCTCTACCGCGAAGGCGGCTTCATCGAAGCCCAGGTTCTCTTTGTGCGCCAGGGGAAGCTCACCGGCAATCAGGCCTATTCTCTTGAGGATCTGGAATTTGCCGATGACGAGATCATCGAGTCTCTGCTCACGCAGTTTTATCAGGGAGATCGCTTTGTGCCGGACGAGATCCTGCTGCCCGTGGAGATCGAGGACCGCGAGGTGCGCGAGGAGTATCTGAGCGAGCGCAGAGGAAAAAAGGTCTCGCTCGTTTGTCCTCAAAGGGGCGACAAGCGCCAGCTCGTCGAGATGGCCGCTCAGAACGCGCGTCAGAGCTACGCCGAGCGGCATGACCAGGAGAAAGAGAGAGAAAAGATGCTCCTCGAGCTGAAGGAGCGGCTCAGGCTCAGCCACTATCCGCAGAGAATCGAATGCTACGACATCTCCAACATCCACGGCTCCCATGCCGTTGGCTCCCTGGTGACATTCTTCAACGGCGAGCCGGACAAGAATCGCTATCGTCACTATCGCATCCGCACGGTGAGCGCCGAAGCTGGCGGGGATGATTTCGCCATGATGTATGAGGTTCTCAAGCGGCGCTTCAGCCGCGGAGTTCAGGAGGGCGATCTGCCGGATCTCGTGGTTGTGGACGGCGGGAAAGGGCAGCTGGGGATGGCGTTGTCCGCGCTGCGGGAGCTTGGGGTGCGAGAGGTGGATGTCGCCGCGCTGGCGAAGATGCGGGTCGAGCGGTCCGCGCGCAGCGCGGAGATCCAGCGCACGGAGGAGAGAGTCTTCCTGCCCGGCCAGAGCAATCCGATAATTCTGCGGCGCAACTCCAACGCCCTCTTTCTTTTGCAGCGCGTGCGGGACGAGGCCCACCGCTTCGCCATCACCCACCACAAGAGGCTGAGGGCCAAGCAGACCCTCTACTCGATCCTGGACGGAATCCCCGGGATCGGCGGCGCGCGCAAGCGGGCGCTGCTGCGCGCCTTCGGCAGCGTCAAGCGGATCGAGGAGGCATCTTTAGACGAGCTTCTCAAAGTTCCAATGATCAACGAGAAGATCGCCCAGGAAATTCTCCAATCTCTGAAGTCGGCTTCTCCCTGAGAGGATTGCATGCGCCCGGACGATTCCACTGCCGCGCCGAAAGGTTTTCTCGGCGGGTATCCCTCCACTTGGCTGATCGCACCGACGTTATTCCTTCTCTTCGGACAGGCGGTGGCCGCAAGCCCGATCATTCTCTCGCCGTTCTCTCTCGTCGCCATTCTTTTTCCACTCCCGTTATTCTTCTGGCGCGGGCAAAGAGCGTGGGCGGTTCTGACGCTCCTTGGTTTGTCGGCCTTTTCGCTGGGTTATGTCCGGCACCGCCAAATCCTCCATCCGGTTTTTTCTTCCGACCATTTGCGCTCCGTGATGGAGGAAGGCTCGCAGCTTTATCTCGAGGGCGTGCTTCAGGAGGAGCCGGAAAAATTGCCGCAACGTAGCCGCTGGGTCGTCCGTGCCTTGCGCGTCTGGCACCCGACCGGAGCGCAGGAGATATCGGGCGAACTCTTGCTTACCATTCGCAACAGCAGCAGGGATTGGCGCTACGGCGACCGGGTCCGCCTTTGGGTGCGGCCGCTGATTCCGCGTGACAGCGGAAATCCAGGAGGCTTTGATTACGCGGCGTTCCTAGCGCGCCGCGAAATCTACGCGACCGGCTTTCTGGCGAGCGACGAGGGTGTGGAGCTGTTGTCCAGAGCGCCGCCGGGACTGTGGAGCGGGCTCGAATATCTGCGCCGGGAGATTCGCCGTTTCATAGAGCGTAGCTTCTCTTCGCGCGACAACGCCGCGCTGATGAAGGCGCTGGTCGTCGGCGACATGGGCGAGATCTCGCGCGAGGTGCGCTCGGATTTTACCGCCGCGGGCGTGAATCACGTGCTCTCCATCTCCGGGCTGCATGTAGGGATGCTCGGCCTGGTCGTCTTCTTCGTCGTGCGTTTTCTCGGCGCGCTCAGCGAGACGCTGCTGCTGCGTTGGAACCTGCTGAAGGTCGCCACCTTCTGTTCCTTCCTTGCGGTGCTTTTTTACAGCGCTCTTGCCGGCGCGGCGGTTCCCACCGTGCGCTCAGCGATCATGATCGGTGTCTACGAGCTTGCCGTTCTGCTCGACCGGGAGGAAGAAATTTTCGCCAGCCTCGCCTTTGCCGCTCTGCTCATCGGTCTCGCCTGGCCCGGCGTGGTCATGGATATCTCATTTCAGCTCTCGTTCCTCGCGGTGCTCTTCATCGTCTGGGGATCGCGCAAGATGCAGGCGTGGTGGCCGGCGCGGCGGCGGCGCGACGAGCTGCCGCAGGAGCGCAGCCGGTGGCTGCCGAGGCTGCGCCAGGCGGGCCTCCATGTCGCGGTGCCAATTTTAGCGACCGTGGGGACCGGGCCGATGATCGCGCACCACTTCGGCCACCTCTCGTGGGCGGGATTTATTTCCAATCCTGTGGTCGTGCCGCTGGTGGGTTTCGTCATCGTTCCGCTTGGCCTGATCATCGGCTTCTTCGCTGTGGCGGCGCCAGCCCTGGCGTCTCCGGTGGTCTGGTTGGCTGAGCCGCTGTTGTCGCTGGTGCATCAGACAGTCCATTTTCTCTCGCGCCTGCCGATGGCGAATCTCGCGGTGCCGATCCCTAACTATTGGGAAGTGGCGCTGCTCTATGTCGCGATCCTTTCGATTCTGGTCTTTCGCCGCGGACTCTATCTCGCAATCGCCCTCGGCGCGAGTTTTCTTTTGATCCTTGGGGATGGCTTCTACTGGTGGCAGGAGCGGTGGAATAGAAGAGAGCTGCGCGTGACCCATCTCAGCGTCGGAAACGGAGATGCCGCGGTGGTGGAATTTCCGGGCTCCAAGGTGCTCTTGATCGATGCCGGCGGCGCATCCAGCGCCGAGTTCGACACCGGAGAATCCATCGTCGCTCCGTTTCTCCGTTCGCGCAAGATTCTGAAGGTGGACTATCTTCTGGTCAGTCATCCCAGGGTGGACCATTACGGAGGAATGAGAAGCATCGTGGAGCAGTTTTCGCCGGCGGAGTTTTGGTCCGGGCCGAGCAAAGGACGCACGGCCCGCTACGAAGGTCTGGAGGAAGCGGTGGAGCAGGCGGGAATCAAGAGAGTTTATCTCGGCAGCAGAGAGCCTTGCCGGGTCATCGAGCAGGTGAAGCTGTGCGCTGTTTATCCGCCGGAGGACAAAACCGGCGATGTCTCGGTGGTCCTGCGCCTCAGCTTTGATAAGGTTCATTTCCTGTTCGCGAGTGATATCGACGGAAAGGATGAGCAAATGCTGCTTCGCAGCGGAGCGGATCTTTCGAGCGCGGCCGTGAAGGTTCCGCGCCATGGAAGTCTCAGCTCCAGCACCGAGGAGTTCGTTGGCGCAGTCAAACCCAAGCTGGCGGTAATTTCCGTCGGGCTGCGGAACGGCTTCGGCCTTCCGCGGGAAGAAGTTCTCTCGCGCTATGCGGCTGCAGGCTCCGAGATTCTGCGCACGGACCGGGACGGTGCGGTCACGATCACGACTGACGGGCAAACGATCCGTTATTGGACCTATCGGAGTGGGAGGAAGGGGGCGAGCGTTTTTTGACGGCTCCCTTCCTTCCCTCGCCGCAAATCAGTCAAGACAAAGCCGGGGTAGGAATCTTTCCGCGCGGCTGCGCGAGGGAAGGGACAGACCGGAAACTAGATATTGACGAGTCTGTCGTCATTTGTCATCATATATGACGATGACGATGACAAATGACAGCGCACCCTATATAGAACGGATCCCGAATCTACCTGCCCTTCTTAGGCAGAGGTCCCATTTCCTTCTAGGGCCCCGGCAGACGGGTAAGACATCTTTGATTCGCCACTCCTTGAAAGGCGCGCGGGTCTACGATCTGCTCGATACCTCAATTTATCTGGCGCTAAGTCATAGACCCGAGCGAATCTCAGAGGAGCTTACCCCGCAAGACCGCGTGGTCGTCATCGACGAGATTCAACGTCTACCGGAACTCCTCAACGAAGTGCACCGCCTCGTCGAAGAGCGTGGAATTCGATTTCTGCTCACCGGCTCCAGCGCGCGCAAGCTCCGTCGCGGCGGCGTAAACCTTTTGGGAGGACGTGCGCGAACGAAGCACCTTCACCCGCTCACATACCGGGAACTGGGCGTCCGGTTCGACTTGGTCCGCGCCGTCGAGCGCGGGTTGATCCCATCGATCTACTTTTCAGACGATCCGCGCGCCGACCTCCGCGCCTATGCGGGATCGTATCTTCAGCAGGAGATCGTCGCCGAAGGGGTGACCCGCAATGTTCCAGCCTTCAGCCGCTTTCTCAAAGTAGCCGCCCTGTGTAATGGGACGATCGTGAACTTCACGAATGTCGCCAATGATGCTCAAGTGGCGCGCACGACCGTGTATGAATACTTCGAGATTCTCAAAGACACACTGGTTCTCCACGAACTTCCCGCGTGGCGGAAATCAAAGAAGAGAAAGCCTTTGGCTTCTTCTAAGTATCATTTTTTTGACGTGGGTGTGGTTGGGGCGCTTCAAGGTCGGGAGTTTCGACCCGGCACCCCTGAGTTTGGCGAGGCATTCGAAACCTACTTCATGCACGAGCTTCTCAGCTATAGCGACTATGTATCCGGAGAGCCGCTGAGCTACTGGCGGTCAACTTCAGGGTTTGAGGTAGATTTTATCATCGGCGATCACACGGCAGTGGAGCTGAAGGCGAAAGAAAACCTGTCGCCCCAGGATGTTAAGCCGCTGCTGGCGCTCGCTGAGGAAAAGAAGTTAAAGCGCTACCTGTGTGTGAGTCTCGAGCCGCGCCCAAGACAATTTGGACGTGTGACCGCTATTCCGTTCAGGGAGTTCTTGGACAAACTCTGGAGTGGAGCGTACTCATAAGAGGTTTGTTGATGTTGACATCGCGCTTCGCTGTCGATACTCTTCCGGCCAAAATAGCTGGAGATAGGTTCGATGGAAAATACACGCTACG
>JAHFAP010000271.1 GCA_023250495.1 Deltaproteobacteria bacterium
TTGACAAGAATTTCTCCCTCTGCGATACAGGGTGCGAGGAGCTTTGGTTCAATATGAGACACAATCTGTTCGCTGCTGTAACGATAACTGTCTTGTTGCTTCTTTCGGGCTGCGGCTACAACCAGCTTCAGTCGCTCGACGAAGACGTCAAGGCCGCTTGGAGCGAGGTGCAAAACCAGTATCAGCGGCGCGCCGACCTGGTGCCCAACCTCGTCTCGGTGGTCAAGGGTGCGGCCAAGTTCGAACAGGAAACTCTTACCCAGGTGATCGAGGCGCGGAGCAAAGCTACGAGCGTAAAGATAGACGCTAAAGATCTCAGCAACCCGGAGGTCTTCAAACGCTTCGAGGAGGCACAGCGGGGCCTTTCAAGCGCGCTCTCGCGCCTCCTCGTAGTGGTCGAGCGCTATCCCGATCTAAAGGCGAATCAGAACTACCGCGATCTCCAGGCGCAACTGGAGGGAACCGAGAACCGCATCGCCGTGGCGCGCAAGCGTTACATCGAGAAGGTCGCCGAGTACAACAAAGGCGTGCGCTTTTTCCCTACTAATCTCACCGCACGTTACCTTTTGGGGCTCAGCGTGCGAGAGACTTTCAGCGCGGACGAAAAGGCGGCGCAGCCGCCAGCGGTTAAATTCTAAGGTACGCGTGCTCGTGATGGCGGCTCGTGTTGGTCTCCCTCACCCCTTCCCTCTCCCACTGGGAGAGGGTGAGGGTCGAGCCTCAATTCGCGATCGTCTCCGGATATTCCTAATCATACTTCTTCTCGCCATCGGTCATGCCTACGTATCTAGTGCGGTAGACGTGCCCCCGCTGAAGGGTCGCGTCAACGACTACGGCAACCTCCTGCCGGCTTCGCGTGCTCAACAGTTGGAGCAGCGCCTTGCTCAATTTGAGAGTGAAACCGGCCACCAGATCGCCGTGCTCACGATTAGAAGCCTGGAAGGCGAAGATATCGAGGGCTTCAGCATCCGGGTCGCGGAAAACTGGAAGATCGGCCAGAAAGGTTTTGATAACGGCGTCATACTTATCATTGCCCAGAATGACCGCAAGCTGCGCATCGAAGTAGGCTACGGCCTCGAAGGCGTTCTTCCCGACGCGATCGCTATCCGGATCATCCGCGAAGTCATCGTACCGCGCTTCCGGGATGGTGACTTTCCAGGTGGCATCGAAGCTGGTCTCGAAGCGATCATGAAAGTTACCAGCGGAGAGCAGTTGCCGGAAGCGGTGCGCGCAGTAAAAAGACCATCTCGATCAGCTCCCTCTTTTGCCGCAGCTATCCCATTACTGCTGCTGCTCGCTCTCTATGGTCTGTCAGCACTAAGTTGGTGGGGAAACCCGGGCGTCTGGAGTAGCCGAGGCCGACGGAGATATGTTGGCTGGACTGGCAGCGGTTTGGGAGGCGGATTTGGTGGAGGCGGGTTCAGTGGCGGAGGAGATTTTGGAGGTGGAGGTTTCGGCGGCGGAGGTGGCGGGTTCGGTGGAGGGGGAGCTTCGGGAGGCTGGTGATTAGGATGCGCGCAGAGAAATATTTCACAGCCAACGAGCAGGAAAAAATCCACCAGGCGGTCGTGGCTGCGGAGCGGCGCACGTCGGGCGAAATCGTTCCGATAATCGTCGGCGCGAGCAGCCACTACGCCGAGGTCAATGTCACCTGCCTGATCGTTGGTTTGGTGCTTGGCTCTGCCGCCGCGCTAATCTGGGGCGATCCGTGGGGACTCACACGCGCCGAGTTGGCGTGGCCTCTCGGCGGCGCTGCGTTAGGCATGCTTCTCTGCCATGTGCCCGTGATCAAGCGCATGCTCATCCCAACGAGGCGTGTGGCCGATGCGGTTCACATGCGCAGCCTGGCCGCTTTCACCGCTCATGGACTCCATTACACCAAGGCCCATACCGGCATTCTTATTTTCGCCTCGCTCTTCGAGCGGCGCGTCGTTGTGCTGGCTGACCGGGGCATCCACGAGAAGGTTCAGGATGGCACCTGGGATGAAATTGTGCGCATCATCACCTCAGGTCTGAAGTTGAAGGATGGTTGCGCGGCATTCTGCGCAGCGATAGAACAGTGCGGTAAGATCCTCGCTCAGCACTTTCCCCGCTCGCCGGATGATCAGGATGAATTGGAAGACAAGCTCGTGACAGAAAAATAGCGCTACTTCCTGACAACCCGCACATCCACGGCCACCCCGCCTTCCCCTTCGCGCCGCACCATCAGCGGATTGATCTCGAAGTCGGAAAGAAGCGAGCGGTAAGAAGCAAACAGATTAGATAGACCTGTCATGGCTCGCACGAGCGCCTTGATATCGCGTGGTGGTTGTCCGCGGACGCCTTCGAGCACCCGGTAACATCTGAGCGCCTTCAACATTTCCATAGCCTCTGACTCGTTCACGGGCAAAAGTCTGATCGCCACGTCTTTCAGCACTTCGACGAAGATGCCGCCGAGCCCCACCATGAGAAAGGGACCGTACTGCGGGTCGCTTCTGGCGCCGAGAAGAACTTCGGTTCCCTGGACCATCTCCTGGATCAGCAACTGAGCCCTGCCGGGCGCCTTGGAAAGCAGCTGATTCCCCTGAGCCTCAACTTCCTCCGCGCTCTTCAACCCTAGCACCACAGCACCCGACTCGGTTTTGTGAACAATCTCCGGCGCTACGAGCTTCAACGCCACGGGAAAGCCGATCTCCTTGGCTTTAGCTCCTGCCTCCGCGGCTGTCGTAGCCAAGGTTTGGCGTGGCAGTCCAATCGCGTGGCTTTGGAGCAGGCTGTTCAATTTTTCTCCGGCTAGATCCTCGATTTTGCCCGTTGCCGCCGGCAAAGTGGGAACTCCGAGCAGCTTGCGCTTGCCGTAAAGGCCCAAGCCGGCGAGCGCTCTGAGCGTCGGCTTGATGCCTTGTAAAAACGGGATGCCCGCTTCGTCCTGGAACGTCCGGCTCTCGTCCGTAAGACTGTAGGTCGACCGGGCAAAGGCGACGATGGGCTTTGGCGTCGCCGCGTTGAGATTTTTAAACAGCGTCGCCTCTCTTTTTTCCGGGAAGCGCGGCAGCTCGCCGTGAATTGCCAGCAAGTCAGCGCCGTCGTCTTCGGCATGCAGCTTAACGATTTTTACAAAGCCTTCTTCGTCTCCGAATCCGGCCACTCCGCACTCGAGCGGATTTTCCACCGCGAGCTCCGCCGGGATCAACGGCCGCACGGCTTGCCGCGTCGCCTCGCTTAACTGCGCCAGATCAGCGCCAAGCTCTTCGATGTGGTCGCAAAGAAGCCCTTTCATGCCTCCCGAATTTACAACGATCGCCGCGCGGCTGCCGCGCGGCACTCTGCCCGGAAGAAATGCGAGCGTGGTCTCAGTCAGATCTTCTAGCGTGGGGCAGCGAATCAAACCGAGCCGATCACACGCCGCATCAAATACTTCGTCCGATCCGGCCAACGCGCCGGTGTGGGAAATCGCTTGACGCTTGCCCATCTCCGACCGGCCCAGCTTGATGACGAGAATCGGTTTGTTCTTCGCCAGCGCCTGAGCCGCGACGGCCATGAATTCACGCGGCCGCCGAATCCCTTCCACCATGAGCGCAATCAGCTTCGTTTCCGGATCATCGAGAAGGAACGCCAAATAGTCGACCAGATCCAGACTGATCTCGTTGCCGCTGGAAACGGCGTAGGTAAAACCGATGCCGCGCTCGGACGCCCCTTTGATCCAGTTGCCGAGCGAGCCGCCGCTTTGAAAGATGAGGCCCACCGGTCCTTTCTTCAGCAGCGGAACCGCTGTTGGAAAGCTCCACAGCCCTTCGGGCAAAGAGAACGAACCCATGCAGTTGGGGCCGCAAGTCACCAAGCCGGTTCGGTCACAGAGTTCTCTCATCGCCTGAGCCCGCTTTTTGCCCTCGGGATCGTCGCCTTCGCCGAAGCCGGCGCTGTAGATCGTCGCAGCCTTCGTGCCAAGCTTGGTCGCCTCTTCGAGAGTGCCGAGAACGGCTTTCGTCGGAATCAACATCAGCAGATGCTCCGGCACTTCCGGCAGCGCAGTGATGTTGGGGTAACAGGGGTCGTCCGCGATCTCTTTGTAGTTGGGATTGACCAGAAAAATCTTGCCGTTGTAGTTGGCCTTTTTGAGATTCCGATAAATTCCCATCGGCCAACGCCCCTTCGGCGACGC
>JAHFAP010000272.1 GCA_023250495.1 Deltaproteobacteria bacterium
TCACGCTGGCGCAGACGGGCAAGAGCCAGATCGTTCCGATTCTGCTCGTGGACCTTCCCGGTAGAGGCTACTGGAGGGATTGGGAATCCTTCGTGCAAAGGCGGATGCTCAGCGACGGATTCATCTCGGAGCAAGATCTATGCTTTTTCAAGATCGTCGAGGAGGTCGAAGCGGCGGTCGGCGAAGTCAAGCAATTCTACCGCAACTACCACTCCTATCGCTTTGTGAAACAAGACTTGGTCATCCGCCTGCTTGGCCCGCCCACCACGGCGCTGATCGACAAACTCAACCGGAACTTCCGGGACATATTGACCGAGGGCGAGGTAAGAGAGACAGCGCCACTGCCTGAGGAATCGGATGACCCTGATGCCCTTTCATACCCTCGGCTTTTGGTTCCGTTCAACCGCAGAGACTTCGGCCGTCTCAGGGAAATGATTGACGTGATCAACGATCAGGTTTAAAAGGAGCTAACTGTCGTGGCGTTTCAAAAGATCGGCATCTTAAGCATCGGTGAGATGGGTTATCACTGGGCCCGCCTCTTGAAGGAGCATGGAGTGGAGGTGATGACCTCTTCCAGGGGGCGGAGCGAGGTCACGCAAAAACGCGCGGAGAACGCCGGCGTACGGTCGGTATCCCTTTCGCGGTTGGTTTCAGAAGCCGATCTCATCGTTTCTATAGTCGTTCCGTCGGCAGCTCGGAAGATCGCGTCTCAGGTCGGCAAGGCTCTATCAAAGGTGGGGAGGAAAAACTGTCTCTATCTGGACGCCAACGCCATCTCTCCGATGACCGCCGACGCCATCGGCCAAGTTCTCTGTCAGGCCCAGGCCAGTTTTGTCGATGGCTGCATCATAGGCTCGGCCGCGCGATTGGCCAACGCCGTGGTTTATGTCTCAGGTCCGCGCGCGGACGAGCTGCGCGCGCTTCAAGACTCCGGCTTATCCGTGCAGGTGCTCGGCCCGGCGACCGGCCAAGCCTCTGCGTTCAAGATCGTCTACGCCGGGCTGACCAAGGGGTTGCAAGGGCTCCTGACGGAGCTCTTGCTTGGCGCAAGGAAGTTTGATCTGTTACGGGAGATCATGCGCCGCTATGAAGAAAGTTTTCCCGGTCTCGTCAGTAAGGTCGCCAGCGGTATCTCCTCGTTGCCGGTCCACGCGGGCCGGCGCGCCGAGGAGATGCGCGAGCTGCGCCAGACCTTTCGCCACCATGGATTGAAGGCCGTCATTGCTCCTGCGACGCAAAAGATGCTGGAGCAGATCGCAGCCCTCGATTGCGGGAAACCTTCGGAGACCGGCGGCAGAGAAGGGGATCTGCTGGAGACCTTGGAGCTGTTCTTTCAGAGCGGCCTTTTGCAGGAAAGGGATTGATACAAACGTCCGCATAAAAGTTCGGCCCAGTTTCTCTTATTCTACCCTCACTCTAACCCTCTCCCTGCTAGGGAGAGGGAAGGGTGAGGGAAAAGGCCAGCGAGACGGCGAAGATGTTTGTATTAGATTCGTATTGCGCGAACGAACTTAACGACTAGAAAGGGGATCAACAGTGGCAAAGGCAGCTATGAGAGCGGAAAGGAAGCAACCCGAATACGGCTCCGATTTGGTCGTGGATCTGATGAAGGCCTTCGATATAGAGTACGCGGCTTTCAATCCCGGGGCGACGTTTCGCGGGATTCACGATTCGATCGTCAATTACGGCGGAAACTACAAGCCTGAGGTCATTTTTTGCTGCCATGAAGAAATCTCGGTAGCGCTCGCCCACGGTTACGCGAAGGCCAAGGGCAGACCGATGGTGGCCATCGTTCATAATATCGTCGGCTTACAGCATGCGAGCATGGCGATCTTCAATGCGTGGATCGATCGAGTTCCGATCATGGTCCTCGGAGGGACCGGGCCCATGAATACGACGCGTCGCCGCCCTCGCATCGATTGGATCCACACGGCGCTGGTGCAGGGAAATCAGGTTCGCGACTACGTCAAATGGGACGATCAGCCTTACAACCTTGCCAGCGTCCCGGAGTCTTTCATCCGGGGATACCGGATCGCTACCACCGAGCCGATGGCGCCGGTCTACATTAACTACGACGCGGATATTCAGGAAGATCGAATCGGAGAGGCGATAGAACTCCCCGACATCAGCCGCTTTGCCCCGCCCGCTTCTATGCAGGCGAATCCTGACGCCTTGCGACGTGCGGCTGACCTTCTCGTCAATGCCAAATCACCCTTGATCATTGCCGACTACCTCGGCCGGAACCCCAAAACGGTGCGCGCCCTTGTAGAGTTGGCGGAGCTTTTGGCGATCCCGGTTGTGGACAAAGGCAACCGATTCAATTTTCCCAACGCCCATCCTCTGGATGTCACCGACGGCGCCCGCGAGCTGCTGCAAAAGGCGGACGTGATCTTGGCCCTGGACGTGGCGGATCTCTACGGGTCACTGACCACGGTCAGCAAACAGACCCGGGCCTGTGAGTATGTTATCGGCCCTTCGACCAAGCTCATCCACATCTCGATGAACGATATGCTGGTCCGGAGTTGGGCTGGCGACTGTCAGGTTCTGCAAGCTCTGGATGTTCCCATAAGCGCCGATACGTCCGTTGCTGTACCAGAGCTCATCCGGCTCTGCCGCGAACTGATGGGGAGCGATGGTAAAAGAAAAGCGGCGATGGAAGCGCGTCTGAAAGAGTTCGGAGACAAACACAAGAGCCGCCGGGCGAAGTGGCTGGCGGATGCTCAGGCCAAAGCCTCTCAAAAGGAGATCTCCACGGCGTTTCTAGCCTATGAGCTGGGCGAGGTTATCAAGAAGGAAGATTGGGTGTTGGTCAACGGCAGCTCTAACGGTTGGGCGCGGAGACTCTGGGATTGGAGCAAGCCGAGCCAATATCTTGGGACCAGCGGCGGCGCCGGAGTAGGATACGGCATGAGCGCCGCCATCGGCGCCGCCCTGGCCCATATGGGCAGCGGCAAGCTCTGCGTGGACATCCAGGCCGACGGGGATTTGCTCATGACTTCGAGCGCTCTGTGGACCGCGGCCAAGCACAAGATCCCTCTGCTGGTCGTCATGCACAATAACCAGTCTTTCTACAATTCAGAGGAGCACGGAATCGAGGTCGCCAAGTTCCGCAAGCGGCCGGTCGAGAATGCCGGCATCGGCACGCACGTAAGCGAGCCGGTGGTCGATTTTGCTCAGGTGGCTAGAGGATTTGGGGTTCACGCGGAAGGACCGATTGCGAGGCCGAGCGAAGTGCAGCCTGCCATCGAACGGGCGCTCAAAGTGGTCAAGGAGAAGAAACTCCCCGCGCTAGTTGATGTCGTCTGCGAGCCTCGCTGAGGAAAAGTTTTGATGGCGGATGATAGCCACAGGATTTTCCGCCAGGCCGTCGGGCGCCCAGATGAAGAGATCGACCTCGGGCGAGCAGCCCTGGCCATCGCCCAGGGAGAGTATTCGACGTTGCAGGTCGAGCCGTATGTTGCTCGGATGGATCAACTCGCGGCGGTCGTCCGCGATCGTTCGGCTGGAGAGAGCAGCCCTTATCGCCTCATAGCGTCTATCAACTACGTTCTCTTTACCCAAGAAGGCTATCATGGAAACCGCGACGACTATTACGATCCTAGAAACAGTTTCCTGCACGATGTCATCGAGCGCCGGACAGGAATTCCGATTACGCTCTCCGTTCTGTACCTCGAAGTGGCGCGCAGGGTCGAGCTGAGACTTCACGGAGTCGGATTCCCGGGACATTTCCTGATCAAGTATGCAGGAGATGACGAAGAGATCGTCCAAGAAATTGTAATTGATCCGTTCGACAAAGGCGAGGTTCGCACGGCCGACGAGCTACAGGAAATGCTCGACCGCCTCTACGGCGGGAAGGTTGCCTTCCAGCCTGAGTTTCTCTCCCCGGTATCCAACAAACAAATCATCAACCGGATGCTTAATAACCTAAAGGCCATCTATCTGCGCCAGGAAAATTTTCTCAAAGCCCTTTCCGCGGCGGAGCGCCTGGTCATTCTCGATCCGACCTCGGCTCAGGAGATCCGGGACCGCGGGCTGCTCTACCTCAAGCTTGAATGTTTTCCGCAAGCGATGGATGACCTGGAGAAATATCTTAGGCTTGCGCCGGACGCGGAAGACGCCGACGAGGTGCGGGAGCAGGT
>JAHFAP010000273.1 GCA_023250495.1 Deltaproteobacteria bacterium
TTGCCCCGACACGCATTGTCGAGATCACGTGGTCGTCCATAATGGCGAGCAGCTCGCACGTGTCCATGTCAAACAAGAAGACAAGCCCGATGAAGTCGCCCGGATAGACTCTCCGGCTGGCGCCGGCGACTTGGACTTGCTTCGAGAAGCTCGAGTCGATGCGCAGCGCCATCGACCTCATCCCAGGCACAAGGCCCATGATGTTGTTGAAGTAGTATTGTCCTCCTTCTTCTTTCCATGGGACGCGGAGTCTAGCCCGCGGCGCGTTCATGGCCACGCCTTCGCCCAATTCGCGGAAGGCCTGCTCGATGACCTCGATCTCTTCGACCATCGGGACGAGGCCGTCGATCTGTTCGTTCTTTAACACCAGCACCATTATCTCTCCTAGGCGAAAGCAGTCCTGACATTAGTCCATGGAGAGCCACTTGCGCAAGCAGGGGCATCGCCGTGTCATCAGACCCTCACCCTTCCCTCTCCCTAGCAGGGAGAGGGTTAGAGTGAGGGTGGCTGAGACACAGATAAAGGGGATGTAACAGACGGTCTGTCTTTTGTATCAGGAAGGGGTGACGCGCAGCGATTATTTTTTTCGATTCTTGAACCAGTCGGCGTCTATCTGAATAAACTGCTTCCACTTGTCCGGCGTCGCCGCCTCCTCAAAGATTGCCTCGACCGGACAAACCGGCTCGCAGGCACCGCAATCGATGCACTCCTCAGGATCGATATAAAGCTTATTTTCTTTCTCGAACTCAGGATCATTTTTTGTGGGATGAATGCAGTCCACCGGACAAACATCAACACAAGCCGTATCTTTGACGTTGATGCAAGGCTCAGCAATTATGTAGGTCATCGAATCCTCCCATGAAAAAACAGGTTTTTTACTATTACCAAATCGGATAATCGAAGTCAATTGTCGCTCGACTTTTTATCCTTTGATCACTCCCACCGGGCGCAAGCGCGCCACTTTTTTTGAGATCCCCGCGAGATCCATCGTCTCGACCACCTCGGCGACATCTTTATAGGCATGCGGCATCTCCTCGGCCATCGTCGCGCGCCCCTGGTAGCGGGCGACCACCCCGCGGCGCGCCATCTCCTGATCGATATCGATGCCGCGGCTCTGCTTTTTTGACTGCGCCCGGCTCATGACTCGCCCGGCGCCGTGGCAGGTGCTGCCGAATGTCTTCGCCATGGCAGCTTCGGTCCCGACCAGGAGATACGAATAGCGGCCCATGTCTCCGGGGATGAGAATCGGTTGGCCCAGTTGTCGGTAGGCGTTGGGAACCTGCGCGTGGCCAGGGGGAAAGGCGCGCGTCGCCCCTTTGCGATGGACGCAGAGGCGGCGCTTTTTTCCGTCGACCATGTGCTCCTCGATCTTGGCGATGTTGTGACAGACATCGTAGATCAGAGAAAAACCCAGCTCCGCGGGGCTGATGCTGAGGGCTCTCAGAAACGCCTTTTCCGCCAGGCTCATGATGACTTGCCGATTCACCCAGGCATAGTTCGCGGCCGCAGCCATCGCTGAGAGATAGTCCTGTCCCTCGGCGGACCGGATCGGCGTGCAGGCCAATTGGCGGTCGGGAAGTTGAATCCCATATTTCGCCATCGCGTGATTCATCACCTTGAGAAAATCCTCGCAGGTCTGGTAGCCGAGCCCGCGCGAGCCGGTATGAATCAGGATGACAACTTGATTAGGAAATAGACCAAGCGCATTGGCGACGTGGGGAAGATAGATCTCATCAACCCTGCCGATCTCAAGAAAATGGTTTCCCGAACCGAGGGTCCCGACCTGCTTCAGCCCGCGCTCCAGGGCGCGGTCACTGAGAAGCTCCGCATCCGCGCTCTCGAGCCGGCCGCCTTCCTCCATGAACTCCAGATCTTCAGCCCGGCCGTAGCCGTGCTCCACGGCCCAGCGAGCGCCGTCTCTGAGCAGCCGCTTTTCGTTTTCTTTGGAGAGCTTGGGAATGGCGCCTTCGGCGCCCACGCCCGAGGGGATGAGCGAGAAAAGCGTCTCGACTATCTGAGGAATCTTTTCGTTGATTTCGTTGAAGACCAAACTGGTCTTCACCAGGCGGACGCCGCAATTGATGTCGTAGCCGACGCCTCCAGGCGAGACGACCCCGTCGTCGAAATCCATCGCCGCGACGCCGCCGATGGGGAAACCGTAGCCCCAGTGGATGTCCGGCATCGCCAGGGAGTAGCCAACGATGCCGGGGAGATGGGCCACGTTCATCACCTGGCGCAGGCTGTTGTCTTCCTTAAGGTCGGCGACAAGTTTTTCCGTGGCGTAGATCCGTCCCGGAACCCTCATTCCTCCTTGGCGGGGGATCTCCCAAAGGCAATCTTCGATGCGCTTGAGCTTGATTTCTTCGCCAGCCACGTTTTTACCCTGCACTTCGACAATCTCTTCCGAAAAACTCAATCGTCACGCCGGTCCGGCGCTAAACATCAAAGATCACTCTCGCATGCCATTTGCCATCCTGTTGCCAAACCCTGAACCCATGATAAGTCACGCCCTTGATCTCGGTATAAAAGCGGTGGCGCTTGAGATCAAGGCGCTCTCCTTTGACTCTAGCCTCCACACGACCGGGCTCGATGGTTGTGACTTCGCATTGCTTCCCGACAAAACCCTTGAGGTTGAATTGGGCCAGCAGTTCGCAGAGCCAGGAATGCAAGAGTTCTTCCCAACCCTCGCCTTTGGCTGAGACCTCAATCTCCTCGCTGGGCTCGATTCCTTCTGGATCGGCGATCAGGCCGTAGAAAGCTTCTGCGACTGCGGAGAAGAGTTGGGGCAGATGCGCCGCCTCTACTTCAATCCCAAGATCCGCCGTATGGTCGATCTCGCGGACACCAGGTCCCCTCTCACTCACAACTCCTCCTCTTCCTCTCGCTGCGTTATCAGAGGAACGATTGCCTCGCGGATGACTTTTTCGCTGACCTCACCGAACTTTTGTTTGAACCGGTTGAGCGGAATAACCGCCTTCGCCATCGCCCGGTGGCCGCCGGCGCTGCCGATCTCGTCGAACAACCGCTTCATAATGTCACCGGCGCTCTTCACGTAGCCGCCGTTGCGCGCCGAGATGACCACGCGATTGCCACAGAGGCCGGAGACGATTCCCCACTCCACCCCTTCGATCTGGAGGCAGAACTCCGCCATCTGAGGGATGACATCTTCGCGCTTGATCTCGCCCATGTGGATCACGGCGACGCCGTCATCCAGTTGAAGCCGGCTAAGGGCCCGGCCCAGGGCCTCCAGATCCTCGCGCGGCAGGGCCGGCCGCTCCATTTTTGTGATCATGGCCCGGCTCGCAAAGTGGTAGAGAAAGGTAAAGGCCTCGAGATCCGCGATGTGACTTCCCCGTTCTAGAAAAAGCGTGTCGCTTTTGATTCCGTAGAGCAGGGCGGTGGCCAAGCGCTGCGACGGCTCCATGCCTGCGGCCCGGAGGTACTCCGTGAAAATCGTCGAAGTCGCGCCGTATTGGGTCCTGAGGTCGGTGAAGCGAGCCGAAAAGGGAGAGCGCTTGGGATGATGGTCGACAACGAGATCGACCCTACCAAGAGGCTTCTGGAAATAGGGAGGTTGCACGTCCACCAGGGCGAGCCTGGCCCCCTCCTGATGCAGGTCTTTGTACGTGATCCGCTCAATCTGGATTTCTAAGAGGCGGAGCATGGCGAGATTTTCCGGCCGTGTGACCTCGCCAAACGTAACGATCGGAGTGGTGGCGCGGTTTCGTCCTAGAAGCTCGCGCAGGGCCAGGGCGCTGCCGATCGCGTCCGGGTCAGGGTCATGCTGCAGCAAGATATGAATCTTATCTTTTTCTCTAAAAAGCGAGCGGATCCTTTCCACGTTGCGCCGGTTGATGGTATCGAGGAGCTGCGGCGCGCAGAATTCCTCGAACATGTCTTCGAGCGGCAGCCGGCGCAAGAGCGGGTCTTTAGGGTTGGCTGTGGCCTCTTTTTCAGAAGAGAGCGAGAGTATGGAAAGCTCCGGTTTGAGGCTCCTCACCAGCGTGTAAACCTGCTCCCGCAGTTGGCGGTCCCTGATAAAAAGGATCACCTGGCTGACCCGATCCAGGTGAGACTTTTCGTAGGTCGCCTCTTTCTCCAGATCGCCCCATTGGCTGCTTCCACCG
>JAHFAP010000080.1:0-4850 GCA_023250495.1 Deltaproteobacteria bacterium
CTTCACGTAGGGCATCGGCCCGATCCCGGTGTAATAGCGGGGATATTCGCCGAAGGGTCCTTCTTGCCGCATGGCCTTCGGGTCCGTATCGATGACGCCTTCGATGACGATCTCCGCCCGGGCCGGCACCAAAAGATCCACCGTCTCCGCGCGCACCACCTCCAAAGGCTCCCCTAGAAGACCTCCGCACGCCTCCAGCTCGCCGCCGATGCCGGCGAGCTTCGAAACACTGGCCATGAGAAAAGCGGGATGGTGGCCGATCACTATTGCCACTTCAAGAGGTTTGCCCAATTCACGCATCCGGCGCAGGATGTAGCTGCCGTGGTGCGCCGGGTTGCTCATGAATCCCAACTCCTTGCTGTTCTGGACCTCGTGGCGGTACATGCCGGCATTCACTTTGCCGCTGTCGGGATCTCTGAGAAGAGAGACTCCCGCGTCTACGAAGTAACCTGAGTCGAGCTCATTGTGCCAGACAGTCGGGAGCTTATTGAGGTCGATCTGGTCGCCCTTCCAGATCACTTCCTTGACAGGCGCGTGGCGCCGGTCAACTTCCACCGGCGCAACGGGATTCGCCTCCCGCTTCCCGTACTCGGGCACCATCGTCTTCACCGTCGCATCGATGCTCAGCGCCAGGCGCTCGTAGCTCGCGCATAGGTTGATGAGCGCGGGCACCTTGGACCCTTTCACATTGGTGAACAGAACTCCCGGGAATTCGGGATACCTCGAGTCCTTCCTCATTTTTTCTATGAAGCCGGTGATCTCCCACTTGCGATCGATCTCCTGTTCCGCCACCTTGATGTGATTAGGCCGCGACTGCTTCAACTGTTCCAGGTAGGTCCGCAGGTCCTTGGGCATAATGGCTCCCCTCCTTTGCTAAAGAAGTTAATAGAGTTACGGTTTTGTCTTTGTCTCCTCTAGGGCGAGAAAAATTTTCTCCGCTTTGATCGGCAGATCTTTGATGCGCACTCCCACGGCGTCGAAGACGGCATTCGCGATGGCCGGCGCGACCGGTATCAGCGCGCTTTCGCCGATGCCTTTGGCGCCAAACGGGCCGTTCCGGTCCGGCACTTCGACGCAAATCGGATCGATCACAGGCGGCATATCGCCGAGCGACGGCAGAACGTAATCGACGAGGTTGGGATTAATCAGTTGGCCGTTGTCGTAAGCGATTTCTTCGAACATCGCCTGGCCGATGCCGGTGATCGCCGCGCCGGCGAGTTGCTGGCGGCAACCGAGCGGGTTGAGCGCCTTGCCGACATCGACGGCGGTGGCGTACTTGATGAGCTTGAACTTACCGGTATCGACGTCGACTTCTACTTCGGCGGCGCCGGCAGCGAGAAACCAAAACGCCGACGTGCTCTTCTCGCCGAATTCGTTTTTCACCGAAGTCTTGACCTGCCCCTCGCCGACCAGCGTGCCGCCCTGCATGCCGAAGCGCTTGAACATCACCTCCGCGTAGTCCAGCTGCGTTTCGGGCAGACGTATCTTGCCGTCGGCGAAAGTCACTTTGTCTTCCGGCACGCCATATTCCTTGACGACAATCTGCTTGAGCTGGCGCATGATATCCTGCGCCGCGAGTTGCACCGCTTTGCCCATGTGAAAAGTCGAGCGGCTTGATGAGGTTGTCAGATCGTAGGGCACCACGTCGGTGTCGACACCGAGAACTTGAATCGTTTGCAGCGGAATAGCGAGCTCCTTACCGGCGATCTGTGCCAGCACCGTTTCCGAACCCTGCCCCATCTCAACCGTGCCGGTATATATGGATAGGCTCGCGTCTTCGTTGAGCTTCACGACGGCTGATGAGATCGACGGCGTGATCGTCGCCTTGATCATGCACGCGATCCCTTTGCCGCGCCTTATGTTTTCACTCTTTGAACCTTGAACTTTTGAACTCTTGAACGTCTTGTCTTCCCACCCAATCGATTTAGCAACTTCGTCCAAGCATTCCTTAAGCCCAACGGCGCGCAGCGTCTCTTCAGTGACGAACTTATCGCCTTCGTCATAACCGTTCTGCTTGCGCAGCTCGAGCGGATCGATCTTCAGCGCCGCCGCGATGATGTCCATCTGCGACTCCACCGCCCACGCCGATTGCGACACGCCGAAGCCGCGGAACGCGCCCGCCGGCGGCTTGTTGGTGTAAACGGAATAGGAATCGATTTTAAGATTGGGAATCCTATACGGGCCCGCGGCGGTATAGCCGGACTTCTTCGCCACCCGTGGTCCGATCTCGGCATAAGCCCCGGTGTCGAGATGGATCTCGCATTCCCGCGCCACCAGCGTGCCGTCTTTCTTGACGCCGGTTTTCATGCGAATCACCGCGGCATGTTTGGTGATCGTGTAGAAAACTTCCTCGCGCGACAGCACCACGCGCACCGGCCGTCCCGCTTTCTGCGCCAATGCCACGGTGATCGGCTCGACTTTCGGATAGACCTTGCCGCCGTATCCGCCGCCCAGATACGGGACGATCACGCGTACTTTCGCGACTGGAACTTTGAAGATGTTCGCCAGCTGCGTGCGCACGACGAACGGATTTTGCGTCGTCGCCCAAACGGTAATCCGCCCGCCCGGATCGACTGACGCGATGCACGCGTGCGTCTCGAGAAAACTATGTTGGGTCGCTGGCAGCGTAAAAGTGTCTTCGAAAATATGATCCGCTTCGGCGAAACCTTTTTGAATATCGCCGCGCGTGAGACGGAAGTGGGTGCAAACGTTGGTGCCTTCGACGGGCTTTAACTCGGCGAGATCGGCAAAGCCGGAAGCCGGCAGCTTGACCGACTCATGCACCAGCGTCGCGCCGGGCTTTAGCGAATCGTCAACGTTCAGGACCGCGGGCAACTCTTCGTAATCGACTTCGATCAGCTTCAGCGCCTCTTCCGCAGCATCGACGGTCAAAGCCGCCACGGCCGCCACGGGGTCGCCGACATGGCGGACTTTTTCCACCGCGACGATCGTCTGATCTTTGAAGACCGGACCGTAGTAAGGCTCGATGCCTTCGTCGTGCAGAATATCGTCGCGCGTCAGCACGGCCATGACGCCTGGAACCTTGAGCGCTTTGGAAGCATCGATGCGCTTGATGCGCGCATGCGGGTACGGGCTCCGGAGAATCTTGCCATGACACATCCCCGGCACGCTCATATCCGCCAGATACTGCGCCCGCCCCGTCACTTTGGTCTCGTAATCCAACCGGCGAAATGTTTTTCCGATATCTGCTAGTTCCATTGAGTCGTCCTGTGTTTTTCTTTGCGGTCGTTGCGCCTTTGCGCCAGATATCCTCTCCCTCACCCTCTCCCGCTTGCGGGAGAGGGAAGGGGTGAGGGCGCGCCAAGACGCCAAGAGCGCCAAGTTTTTTTGAATCAGCTTCCAGCCACGTTCTTGACCGCCTGCATGATCTCCTGGTAACAACCGCAGCGGCAGAAATTTCCCGCCAGGTAGTCGCGAATCTGCTGCTCCGAAGGCCGCGGGCATTCTTCAAGCAGCGCTTTCGCCGTGAGAATAAAGCCTGAAGTGCAGTAACCGCACTGGAGCGCGCCGAACTCCATGAAGGCTTCCTGCAACGGATGGAGCGCATCTTTTTTGCTCAAGCCTTCGATGGTTAAGATCTCAGCGCCATCCACGTCCACGGCCAAGACTGAGCAGGCGCTGATCGGCTTGCCGTCGACCAGCAACGTGCAAGCGCCGCAAACTTGAATGTCACAGCCGAGCTTGGCGCCGGTCAGGCCAAACTGCTCGCGCACCATGTCGAGCAGCGTCGTCCGTGCCTCGACCTCGACGCTACGTTCTAAGCCGTTAACCCGAAGTGAAATGGTTTTCTTCATTGCCAGGCTTTAGTCACTTACCTCTATTGAAGGCGGAGCGGCTCATTTGCTGTTTCTCCGTCACATCTTTGTTTTTTTATCCCCAATCGAAAATCGGCAATCGAAAATCCAAAATTTATTTAATCACTCTCCCCGCCCGCATGAGCACTATCGGTGGAATCGTCAGGCCAAGAGCCTTGGCGGTCTTGAGATTGATCACCAGCTCAAGCTTCATCGGCTGCTCGACTGGAAGGTCTGCGGGCTTCGCGCCCTTGAGAATCTTGTCGACCATCACCCCGGCTCGCCTGTAAGGTTCGATCTGGTCAGCCCCGTAGGACATCAAGCCACCGCTGTCGACAAAATCTTCCCGAGTGTATATCGCCGGCAGCCGGTTTTTTGCCGCCAAGTCCACGATCTGTTTTTGGTTAGAAACAGTCAACGTGGCTTGCGTCACGGCAAGAGCGGCGCTACGCGCCTTAGTTGCCTCTTTGAACGCGCCCTCGTATTTGTCGGCGCTGCTTACCTCCAAGGAATTAAGCTGCAAACCTAGTTCTCGCGCGGCGAGTTGGCTTTCTTTCCATTGTTGCACAGAGGTCGGATCCTGCGGATTCCACAGCACTGCCACGCCGGAGAGCTTGGAAATAGTTTCCTTGAGTAACTCCAGTCGTTTGCCGGCCAACACCTCTGCAATGCCGGTGAACCCCGTCATGTTTTCCCCAGGCCGCGCTAGGCTGTCAACCAATCCAGCCGCAACAGGATCCGCCACGATTAAAAACACGATGGGGATCGTCCTGGTAGCGTTCTTGGCAACTAAGGCTAGAGCCATCGAGGGCGTGACGAGCACGTCAACTTTGAGACGGACCAGCTCATCAGCCAGGGCGGGGAGCCGGTCGAGCTTGCCCTCCGAGTATCGATACTCGAAGGCTATGTTCTTGCCCTCAACATAGCCGAGCGCACGGAGCTCTCTCCGCAATCGCTCAAGCCCGCTGCCTGGACCAGAAGCGGGACGGGACCCGAGCCAGCCAATCTTAGGTACCTTTGTCTGCTGCTGCGCCT
>JAHFAP010000080.1:4950-11973 GCA_023250495.1 Deltaproteobacteria bacterium
AGGGCTCGTTCGTAAGCCTTGCCCGCCGCGCGCCTCACCAGCGTGCGCACGATGGCGCGCTTGTAGTGTTCCGAGCCACGTAGATCGCTCGTCGGACTGCATTCTTGCGACGCGATGCTTCCCGCTTCTTCCGCGAGCTCTGGCGAAACTGTCTTCCCCATCAGCAGCGCTTCAGCTTTACGCGCCCGCACGGGCGTCGCGCCGACGCAGCCGAGGACGATGCGCACAACCTGACACGCTTCTTTTGCCAGTTCCAACGAAATTCTCACCGACACACCAACCGATGGTTTGTCGACGACGGAGCTGCTTGAGAAGCGAATGTATTCGATGCCGGAGCGCGGGGACAGAGGCGGAATCACTACTTGCGTCAAAATTTCATCCTCGGCCAGGCTCGTCGTGTAAAAGTCAACGAAGAGTTCTTCTAGGGGAATCGTACGGTTTCCAGCCGGACCCACAATCTTTGCCTTACCATCAAGTGAAATAAGGATCTGCGAAAGATCGGTGAGCGGCTCCCCCGAAGCAAGATTTCCACCGACTGTTCCCACATTGCGCACGCGGATGTTGGCAACTTCCCTTTCCGCTTCTGAGAGCACGGGAAATTTCTCTTTGACGAGCGCCGAGGTCTCAAGCTCGCGGTGCGTCGTGAGCGCGCCGATGATCAGCCCTTCGTTGGGATCGAAGCGGATTCCTTTGAGCTCATTGATGCGCTTGATGTTGACCAGAGCCTTGGGCTGGAGGAGCCCCTGCTTCATGACGATGCTCAGATAGGCGCCGCCGGCATAGGGCCGCGCCTCGCCTGCGTATTGTTTAAGCATCGCACAGGCCTCCGCGACCGTGCTCGGCTCGAGGTATTCGAAATCCCTCATCGTCCCTTTAAGCCATCAGCAGCCAGCTTTCACCCTCACCCTTCCCTCTCCCTTGAAGGGAGAGGATTAAGGTGAGGGTTTGAAAATCTCAACTGTGTTTGGCTGGAGTTCAGACTCGAAGCTCTGGACCCTAGTCTCTAGACCCTCGACTCTAAACTTTCTTATACGTACTTGACCTTGTCCACTCCGGGCACGAGCACCTTCTCGAACCGTTCCCGATCACTGACAGGGACGGTGGCATCGATGCCCCAGCCGGCTGTCGTGCGCGGCTCGGGCACAGAGGGATCCAGCGTCGAGCACGCGATCCGCGGGATAATGATGATGTCTCTATCCGGCTGCATCCGCGTGCTCAGCGCCCATTCAACCTGCGTGGAATCGTGGACATCAATGTCTTCATCCACGACGATGACCTGCTTGAGGCCGATGCCGAGAGCGAGCAGCGCCAAAATCAGATTGCGCGCCTCGTCGTCGTGCCGCTTCTTAATCGAGACCACCACGTGATGGCGGAACGTGCCTCCGGGCGTCACGTAGACCTCGCACACTTCCGGGACGATCTTCTTCGCCTCGCGGTAGATCACCGCCGCGTTGGCGTACTCGATCAGCGTGTGGTTCTCGGTCACGGGCATGCCGGTCAGCGCGGTCTGGTAAATGGGGTTCTTCCTCATCGTGATCGCGGTGACTTTGAGCACCGGCGCCTGCTTCGCCTCGCTGTAACAGCCGGGATACTCGCCGTAAGGGCCGTCTGGAACCCGCTCGCCGGGAATCGTCACTCCTTCGATCACGATCTCCGCAGACGCCGGCACCTCGACATCGATGGTCTCGCAGCGGACCAGCTTCACCGGAGCGCCGCGTAGCCCTCCGGCCACATGATACTCATCGACGCCATAGGGCACCTTCGCCTGGGAGCCGATGATGAGCGACGGCTCGACGCCGATCGCCGTGGCGACTTCCAGCCCGCGTCCTTTTTCCTCGGCCTTCAAGATCAGCCGGCCCAGGTGATGGTCCGCAGGGGCCCAGAGCGAGAGACGGTCTTTGCCCAGAAGCAGCATCCGATGGATCGAAACGTTGCGAATGCCCGTGTCCGGATCTTTGCCAACCTGAATACCAATCGTGACGTAAGGGCCCACGTCTTTTTCCGAATGGGTCACAAGCGGCAGGCGATACAGATCGATATCGTTTCCTTTCCAGCAGATCTCCTTGGCTGGGCCGCTGGCAACCACCTCCGGCGCGATGCGTCTCTCTTCGAGAGTCAGATAATGCTCCAGCAGCTTCTCCTCGGAGACTCCGAGCGCCAGCGCCACCAGGCGGCGGGTAGCGAACAATCCTCCAAGAACGCGCCAGCCGGCAAAGCCTTTGACCTTCTCGAACAGCAGGGCAGGACCTTCGATGTCCGAAGTCTTGCGGATGCCCGCCGCGATCTCGAACTTTGGGTCCACCTCGTCGCTGACCCGAAGCAGTTGTCCCTGGTTTTCTAAGTGAGTCAGATAGCCTCTAAGATCTTCAAACATTGGCCGTCCTTATACCGTTCGTGGTTTCGATCCTGCAAACACCCAGATCCTTCACCCATGCTTTTATCAGCCACTCGGCTTTTAGTTCAACCGCAGGAGCGGCAGCACATCTTTGAGAAAGCGCTCGATCTGGCCCAACTGGTTGCGCGAGGTAAAGCGCAGCACCGGCGTAGTGATGCCCATATCAATCCAACCCTGGATCATAAGGGCGCACTCCTCAGGCGGGCCGTGCGCCAGCCAGATTCTCAGCAGCTCTTCGGACGGATAGCCGGGACTATAGTAGTTGTTGAAGTAGTACTTCGACTCGTCATAGGCTGCTCGCCGGTCGTCGTTGATATTGACCATGCCGTGAATCGCCACCTCAAACTTGCTGAGGTCGCGCCCCCGCTCCCCGGCAAATTCTTCTATGAGCTCGAGCCGTCGCCGAAACTCGTCCTGCGGCACCGCCATGGTAATGTAGCCGTCCGCCAAGGTCGCCACCCGTTTCATCGCGCGCTCGATCCCCTTATCGCCGACGATAGCCCGATCAGGGCTAACGGCGATCCAAATGGGACAGGGTTTCTGAATCGGCCTGGGCGCGATGCGGTAACCTTCGAGGGTATAATACTTGCCCCGATGGTTGACTTCCTCATCGCTCCAGAGCGCGCGCAAGAGTTTAATCCCCTCAGTCAATCGCCCGACCCGCTCTTCCTTCTTCACACCGAAAGCTCGGAGCTCGCCTTCATGGCCGCCGCCGATGCAAACTCCGAGGATCGTTCTACCTTTAGAGAGCTGATCGAGACTCGCCCACTGAATCGCCACGAGCACAGGATGGCGCACGGGGAAACTCGCCACGCAGATGACACCCAGACGGACTTTCTGAGTCCGCGCCGCCACCGCGCTCAGCATGACCGTGGATTCGAGGCGCGGTTTGTGAATCAGGCTGTCGCCGAACCAAACCGATTCGAAGACACCCGATTGTTCAGCTACTACGGCTGCTTCGATGAGCGTATCGACCGTCGTCAAGCCGAAAAGCACACCCCGATTCGGTAGACTGACGCCCCATCTCACGGGCAGGTTGCGCATCTCTTCATCGCCTACAGCTCGTCTGTACAAGGAAGCTGTCGAGGCTGTCAAGCAGATCCTCGCTTGAACACACAGATAGTTACAGGTTATAGGTAGGCTATCTGATCCACGGTCTTCGAGATCCTTGACAGCGGCCCGCGAAAAGGGTCATGGGAACGATCGAGGATTAGGCAAATTTTCCGGGAGGTAGCTCAAAATGCCCAAGGATTTGCGAACCTATTTCGATGAATTGCTGGAAAAGCGACCCACGGACGTCGTCGTGGTCGATCGCGAAGTCGACCCGCGTTACGAAGCTTGCGCTATCGTCGAGAAGTTCGAACGCGAGAACAAGTTTCCGTTGGTCTTTTTCAAGAATATCAAAGGCTCGAAGTTCCCTTTGGTCATCAACCTCGGCGCCACCTATGAGCGACTAGCGTTGGCCCTGGGTTCACCTACGGTACCGCAGATGGTCAAAGACTTGGCCCACAGGGAACATAATCCGCTTCCGGTGAAGGAAGTCTCAACGAAGGACGCGCCGGTCAAAGAATTGGTCCTGAAGGGGGAGGACGCCGACCTCGATTTTCTGCCGATCCTGACACACAATGAAGGAGACGCCGGCAGTTATATCAACGCCGCGGCGTTGATCTGCAAAGAGCGCGGCACCAATGCGGTCAACGTCGGCATCTATCGTCATCAGAAACAAGGGAAGAAACAACTCGGCTTGATGATCAACCCGGCTAATCACGGCAACTACATCCGCGCCGAATACGAAGATCACAACGAGCCGATGGAAGTCGCGCTGGCCATCGGCCACCACCCCGCCTTGAACATGGCCGCCGTCAGCAAGCAGGCCGGTGTCGGTCAAGAGTTGGAAGTCGCCGGCGCTTTTCTCGGCGAGCCACTCGAAGTAATCAAAGCAGAGACGGTGAACCTCATGGTCCCGGCGCGCTGCGAGATCGTCATCGAAGGCGTGGTGCCGCCGAAAAAGCGGCAACATGAAGGTCCCTTCGGCGAATGGCCGCACTATTACTATAAGGAAGGAGAACAGCCCTATATCGAAGTGACGGCGATCACGATGCGCAAGAACCCGATCTATCAGAGCATCCACAGCGCGCACTTCGAGCATAACATCATCGGCGCCGCGCCGCGGTTGGGAAGCCTCTTCCGCCGTATTCAAGAGGCGGTTCCCAGTTTGACGGGCGTCAATATGCCTATCTCTGGAGCCGCCCGCGCACACTGCTACATTTCGGTTAAGAAGCGGGCCGAAGGTGAGCCGAAACAGGCGGCCCTCGCAGCCTTCGTTACGGATCCGAACATCAAACTTGTCATCGTCGTCGACGACGACATCGATGTCTTTAACGAGACGCAAGTTCTTTGGGCGCTGGCCATGCGCTTCCAGGCGGATCGCGATCTGGTGATTATCCCCAATATCATCGGCTCTCACTTGAACCCCACGGCCTACGGTCACAACCGCATGGAAAAAGGCCCCATGGAGACGAAGCTCATTTTCGACGCCACCAAGCCGCTGCCGCCTTACGACTTCCCGAAAGAGGCGAAGGCGCCGGAAGAGGTGATGAAGCGCGTCGATCTCGCGAAAGACACACGGGCCTATGACCCGGCCAAAGACAACAAGGTCATGATCGGCAAGGACTAAGGACCCTTACGATGAGATTGGGGCGCCAGACAGAATTCACACTGAGGAGGTCGAACATGAAAAACCGTTTTCTTAGGACGTCTATTGCTCTTCTTTGCGCTGTGCAGTTGTTGACTCTGACATCGTCGTTTGTCTGGGCACAAGCTCAGATGGAAAAACTTCGCGTTGCCTATACAGTAATAAGTCCAACCCAACTGAACGTTTGGACTCCCAAAGAGACAGGCCTCTACGCGAAGCATGGGCTCGATGTTGAGCTGGTGCTGCTTGTAGGGGCGCCGTTGGCCGTCACCGCCATGATAGCGGGAGAAACCCCGATCATTCATACCGGGGCTTCCGCTGTGATTACCAGTAATCTAAGCGGCTCCGGCTCAGTGCTGATCGCCGGTTCGATCAATCGTTTTCCCTACGTTCTTTTTGTAACGGACCAGATAAAGAAAGTGGAAGACCTCAAAGGCAAGAAGTTTGGCGTCAGCCGCATCGGCAGCGCTGACAACGCCGCCGCCGCCACCGTCCTTGATAAATATGGAATCAAAGAGGGCGACATTTCCTACGTGCAGGTCGGTTCGGTTCCCACCCGCCTCGCGGCTATGCAGACCAACGCAATTCAGGCAACCCTCCTGCAGCCGCCGGAAACCCTCAAAGCGAAGGAGATCGGCGTCCGTTCCCTTCTCGACTTTACCAAGCTGGATGTTGAGTGGCAGCAAAATGGCGTCGCCGTCACCCGAGATTACATCAAGCGGAATCCTGACACGGTGCGCCGTTTTATGCGGGCGTTTGTAGAAGGCATCCACTACAATCTCACCAATCCCAAGGGCGGGCAAAAGATTTTACAAAAATACCTGGCCATCAAGGATGAGAAAGCGATCGAGGAAAGCTACAACGAAATCGTTCTTAAATTAACACGCCGCGTTCCCTATCCGACGGAACCTGGTATCCAGCTATTCCTGGATCAGTTGAAACCCAAGAACCCCAAGGCCGGACAGGCAAAGCCTTCTGACTTCACGGACGTAAGTTTCCTGAAGGAACTCGAGAGTAGCGGCTATATCGACCGACTTTATCGTTAGCGCTAACGGTTTCGAGTCTCGAGTTTGGAAGTTTCGAGTTAATCGAAACAGCGAAATTGGAATTTCAAATTGCGAAGGCGTCGCTGACTCTTTTTCAAAGGCCTGGTAAGAAGCTAGCAAAGAAGTCCGCTCGCGCTGTACACCAATACTCCAGTGCTCCAACACTCCAATTTCGTCCCCGGGCTCAGTTCTTGCAGATCACGATCTTTAGATCTTTCCCCCGTCCGCCCTCCGGGCAGGCGCTGATTCCAACGAGACAATCCATCTCGGCCCGCAAATCCATATGCGTCCCGGGCTTCGGCCGCGTCATCGCGTACCTCATCGTGCCGGTCTTTGCGTTAATGACCATCGTCTGAAAAATATTAAGCGGGCTGGGAATATCTTCCTTGGGGATCTTCCAGGGCTTTAAGGCTCCGGCAAGATTCTCCCAACATCCGTGCTTGGGCGCAGCGCCCCTTTTTCTGCCGAGCTTCTTCCACGTCGCGCCATATATCGCAAAGATCTTGTCGCCCCATTTTTTGTAGAAGGAGGTGCTGCACATCCCCTTTTCCATGTCGTGCGTTCCCTGGTAAGTATCTTTCACGATGGTCATCATCACGTTGTTGTATTTCGAGATCAGCGCGTCGCCGGTGGTGACGTAGATCTTGCCCTGGTCCACCTTGGTGCGCGCCTGATCGAAGCGCTCTTTCACGTTGCGCAGATTAAAGACCACAAAATCGGCGGTGGACTCGCCGACCACGCGAAGCACCTGGCCCTTTTTCACGATAAAGGCGCTGCCGGTGTTTTTCTGAATGACGTGCTCGCTCACAACCTCATTCCTGTCGGATAGGACCCTCATACGTCATCCGATGGCGTCGATCAAGGGGAGCTGGAGGCACGATCCAGTT
>JAHFAP010000274.1 GCA_023250495.1 Deltaproteobacteria bacterium
CCGGCCTGGGGATGTACCACAACTGGGGCTTCAATTGGCCGGCCAACCGGCGGATCATGTACAACCGCGCCTCGGCCGACGGCCAGGGGAAGCCTTGGGACTCCAAACGGGCTGGAATCAAATGGAACGGTGAGCGTTGGGTTGGAGATGTGCCCGATTACAAGGTTGACAGCCCTCCGGAAGCCGGGTTGGGCGCCTTTATCATGTTGGGTGAGGGGGTGGCGAAACTCTATGCGATCGATTTCGCCGAAGGGCCCTTCCCTGAACACTACGAGGCTGTCGAGACTCCGGTCGAGAACCTGCTGCACCCCAAGGTAACCAGCAATCCGACGGCGAAGCTCTTCAGCACGGACAAAGACGTGTTTGGCAAAGCGGACAAATTCCCCTACGTCTGCACCACCTATCGCCTGACGGAACACTTCCACTACTGGACCAAGCATATCGGGCGGAACAATGAAACCCAGCCGGAGTTCTTCGTCGAGATTCCCGAGGAGCTCGCCAAAGAAAAAGGAATCAAGAACACGCAACTGGTCAAGGTCTCTTCCGCCCGCGGCAGCATCACGGGTAAGGCGATGGTGACCAAGCGGATCAAGCCCATGACGATCAGCGGGAAGACGGTGTATCAGATCGGATTTCCTATCCACTGGGGTTTTGCCGGGCGGAGCACGGGACCTCTGGCAAACTTCATCACGCCGACTGTCTTGGACGCGAACTCGTCCATGCCCGAATACAAGACCTTCCTGGTCAATCTGGAAAAGGCGTAGGAGGAGGGACATATGCCGAGCAATATGGAAATTCGAAGAATCTCAGCCACCCTGTCCCCTTCCACGGGCGTGCGCGAGACGCCGAAGGTCGCCAAGCTGATCGACACCACCACATGTATCGGCTGTAAGGCATGTGAGGTTGCATGTCAGGAGTGGAACGATCTCCAGTCGGAGGAGACCCAGCAGTTCGGCACCTATCAGACCCTGCCCGACCTGACACCCAACTTCTGGAACCTGATCCGCTTTAACGAGCACGAAGAGGATGGGCAGTTCGCCTGGCTCATGCGCAAAGACCAGTGCATGCACTGCGAAGATCCGGGTTGTCTCAAAGCCTGCCCGGCGCCGGGTGCTATCGTCCAGTACAATAACGGCATCGTCGATTTCAACCAGGCCAACTGCATCGGCTGCGGCTACTGCATCAGCGGCTGTCCCTTTGATGTTCCACGGCTCAATGCGAAAAGCGGCAAGGTCTACAAGTGCACGCTGTGCTCAGACCGGGTCTCCGTGGGGCTGGAGCCGGCCTGCATCAAGGCCTGCCCGACCGGTTGCCTGCAGTTCGGCACCAAAGGCAACCTTCTCGACATCGCGGAGAAGCGGGTTGGGCAGCTCAAGGCCCAGGGCTTTAAGAATGCCATCGTCTACGATCCCAAAGGCGTGGGCGGCACGAACGTGATTACGATCCTGGCCTACGGCGACAGGCCCGAACTCTACGGCGGGCTGCCGAAGGACCCCAAAGTGCCCGCCTACCTGGGTCTTATGAAGGTGGTCCTCAAGCCGCTCGGCAATCTGCTCATGCTTCTGAGCGTAGTGGGCGCCTTCGCTCACTTCATGCGCTTTGGCAAACGCGAAGACCACGAGTAGAAAGGGGAATGGCATGGCTAACGCTCAAGCGGTAGTTGGGAAACCCGATCAGGATTTTGTCGAAGGCAATCTCGTGGTGCGCCATTCTCTATCCATTCGGGTCGCGCACTGGTGGGTCGCGGTTTTTTTCATCCTCGCGTTTCTCTCCGGCGCGGCCCTATATTCTCCCCGCTTTTTCTTCTTGACCAATCTTTTCGGCGGCGGCTATACCGCCCGGCAATTGCATCCGTGGTTCTCCGTCCTTTTTACGCTGGGATTCGTTCCGCTCTTCCTTCGCTGGGTGAATCAGATGGCCTGGACGGATTCAGACGCGAACTGGGTCAAAAATTTTAAGCGCTACATGCGCTATGAAGAAATCCCGGACGTCGGCAAATTCAACGCCGGGCAAAAACTATTCTTCTGGGCGGCGGTCCTCGGCGGACTGGTTCTGCTCCTTAGCGGCGTGGTCATCTGGTTCCCCACCTCGTTCCCGCTATGGCTTCGTTATCTCTCTTATCCCTTGCACGAGATTCTCTTCATTCTCTTTGGCATCGCCATCATCTACCATATCTATATTACCCTCTTTGCCTTGGGCGGGACCCTGCGCGCCATGACGCGGGGGACAGTCACAAAGAATTGGGCAAGCAGCCACCACCCGCGCTGGTATGACGAAGTCCGCCGCAAGGGCTAGTTTGGGTGACGGTTAAAGGGTTTAAGGGTTCCAGGGTTTAGAATTGAACCCCTTCAACTCTTGATCCCTGCAACCCTTTAACAATGTTCTTGCGTCATGGAACCTCCCTGGGAAAAGGGCGCGGAGAGAATCGAGCATCTGCTGACCGAAAGAGGCGACGCGCGCGAACTGCTCTCCTTCTATCAATCCCTGCTCGTCTTTCAAAAGAGTCTCTTTGACTCGCTGGAAGAAGCCGACCTCTCAGCTTCTCTCTCCCAGGACCTTCCCGTCCTGATGAACTACTTTGACCTATTTCTCGGTTGGGCCTTGGAAAAAGGCACTACCCTCCTTAGCTCTCAGGCGCGAGAGACCTCTCAATGGGAGAAAGGGAGACAGGAGAATCTGCTTCTTTCTTATTGGAAGGGCGAGGAGATTCCGGGCGGCAATTTTTTTCCCAAAGCGTTTCTCCAGCCTTACGCAGCCTTTCTTGCATCCCACGAACAGGCTATCCGAGAGCGGAATGGTCAAGACCGTGCTTGCCCATTTTGCGGAGGCGCGCCTCAGGTGTCCTATCTACAAAGTCCACCGTCATCGGTCGGCGCAGGTTCCGAAGGGGCCGGAAGATACCTCGTCTGCTCTTTGTGCTTCACGGAGTGGCCGATCAACCGGATCTGCTGTGCCCACTGCCAAGAGGCCGATCCCTACAAACTTCCTTTTTACCAAACCGAGCAACTGCCCACCATCAGAGTGGAGGCCTGCGACACCTGCAAATACTATATAAAGGGCGTGGATCTGACCAAGGACGGCCGTGCCGTGCCGCTCGTCGATGAGATCGCCACCCCGGCCCTGGACCTCTGGGCCCAGGAGAATGGCTATACAAAAGTGGAGTTGAATCTAGCGGGGATTTAGAGGAGTCGGTGATGCCAAGCGAGAAAACCCGCAGCATCCTGAAGGCGTTCGGAATTGCAGTGACGGATTACGAAGACGCGCGCGAGAAAAGCGCGCCGCCAGAGGCACTCTCCAAAGCCAAGACGGAGATGCTCCGCCGTCTCCGGGAAGTCACGACCCTAATCGAAACCCTGCGGGCGAAGAGAAAGTAAGCCTTCTTTTAATCAGAGTGCAGGGCGACGCGGTTGCCTTCGCTGTCCAGGACGATGGCTCTAGAGCCATACGGGCCGATGGCATGCTTGGGCACAAGAACCTTGCCGCCGTTGGACTCGACAGCGGC
The DNA here is from genome assembly GCA_023250495.1 of Deltaproteobacteria bacterium. Lineage (GTDB taxonomy): Bacteria > Desulfobacterota > Binatia > UBA9968 > UBA9968 > JAHFAP01. The sequence goes on from JAHFAP010000274.1 coordinate 3,503, forward strand.
AATGGTCTGATCCAACCGGCCGTTGGCATTCAAATAGAGCAGCGGACCTTTCTGGGACGGCTCCTCTCCTTCCCGCTTAAAAAGACAACCGCCCACCTCACCGTCCTGGTGAGGCAGGATGCCGATAGCCATCTCAGGAAGTTGTTCTTTCTTAACCGGCGCGCCAAGCACGGCGGAGTAGAACTTAATCGCCCGGTCGAGATCTTTAACCGGAATATCAACCCAGACTATTTGATTGGACATAATAGTTCCTCCTTCCGAACTATCTTGTCACTGCTCCCTCGGATGCAGACGACACCAACTTGGCGTACTTCGCCATGACTCCCGTCGTGTAACGCGGAGGCGGAGGTGTCCATTTGCTGAGACGGGAGCGGATCTCCGCGTCCGAAAGCTCGACATCTAAGCGGCGCGCCTTCACGTCGAAGACGATCGTGTCGCCGTCGCGCACGGCCGCAATCGGCCCGCCGTTCGCCGCCTCCGGCGCCACGTGACCGGCCATGAGGCCGTGGGTCGCTCCGGAAAAGCGGCCGTCTGTGAGCAGCGCGACTGAATCGCCCAAGCCGGCGCCCACGAGCGCGGCGGTGACCGCGAGCATCTCGCGCATCCCGGGACCGCCTTT
>JAHFAP010000081.1 GCA_023250495.1 Deltaproteobacteria bacterium
GATCTCTACCACTATCCCACACTTCTCCAGGGTCCTAAGCATCTCAGAGCGGATGTTCTGCAAATGATCCATCGGAGGCACAGGAAAGTACCCCTCCTTGTACCGAGGCTTGTATCCCAGGTTGGGCTTCTCCCCGTTGCCTGAGTTCCAAAAACCCTCCTCAGAGTCTATGTAGTAAAAACCGTAGTTGTAGCTCTGGTCAAAACGCACGTTGTCAAGGATGTAAAACTCGATCTCTGGACCCCAGTAACTGGTATCCGCCAGTCCCGTGGACTTTAAGTACTTCTCCGCCTTCTGCGCCACGTAACGCGGGTCCCTGCTGTAGGCCTCTCCGGTCACAGGATCCCTCACATTGCAGATCAAGCTAAGCGTGGGAAGCTCGGTGAAAGGATCTAAAAAGGCCGTGTCTGGATCCGGGAACAGAAGCATGTCCGACTCATCGATAGTCTGAAACCCCCGGATACTCGATCCATCGAAGCCAATGCCCTCTTCGAAAAGCTCCTCGGTAAGCTCGTTGGTCGAGATGGAGAAGTGCTGCCACAGCCCCGGCACATCTATAAACTTCAAATCCACAATCTCTACCTTGTTCTTCTTGGCAAATTCCAATACTTCCTTGGGTGTCATCTCTCTTCTCCTCGAACTAGCCGAGTCTACAACGACCTTTCTCGACGGCCACACCTACTCCACGAGCCTCTGTCCCTGATGGATCTGGAAGTCCGGATAGCCGAGTACACCCATCTCGGGACCGTCAAGCCCCTCGATCTCGGTCTCCTGGCTGACGCGAATTGGCGTGATCAGGTTACTCACCTTGAACCATACGTAGGCCATAACAAAGGCGAACACCGCCAGGACCGCACAGTCGATCACCTGCATGACGAACTGCGAGAAGTCGCCATAGAGAAGTCCGCGCACGCCGTCGGCGCCGTAGAGCTTTACCATCTCGTCGCGCACGACGCCGTTCCACCCGGCGCCGTACTCGCCGGTCGCGAAGATGCCCACAGACAACACGCCCCAGAGACCGTTCGTGCCATGCACGGAGATCGCGCCGGCCGGGTCGTCAACACCGCGAGCTTCGAGGAAGAAAACGCTAAGCACTACAAGGACACCAGCAACTGCGCCGATTATCGCCGCCCCCATCGGATTGACGAATGCGCTCGGCGCCGTGATCGCGACGAGCCCCGCCAGCATGCCGTTGCACATCATCGTCGTATCGGGCTTGAGTCCCTTCGCCCAGAGCGTCAACATGGCGAAGACACAACCCGTGAAACTCGCGAGCATCGTATTCACGACGATGAAGCCGATGCGCAGGTCGGTACCGGCCAGAGTCGATCCCGGATTGAAGCCGAACCAACCAAAAGCCAGGATGAACGTCCCGGTCACCGTCATTGCCACATTGTGGCCCGGTATGGCCTGCGGCCTGCCATGGGAGTCGTACTTGCCGATGCGCGGGCCAAGGGCCATCGCGCCGGCGAGCCCGATGAGGCCGCCCATCCCGTGGACAACACCGGAACCCGCGAAGTCGACCGCGCCGTGGCCAAGGCCCCAGTTAACCCCACCCTGCGCCAGCCAGCCGCCACCCCAGAGCCAATTCGCGTATAGACAATAGGGCAGCGCCACCCACAGGCCGTACAGGCAGAAGTTCTTCCACGACCAGCGCTCAGCCATGGCGCCGGTTGGGATCGTTGCGGTGGTGTCCATGAAGACCATCATGAAGAAAAAGAGGACCATCACGGCCACATCATTGACAGCGCTGCCAAGGAAAAAACCCTTGGTGCCGAAGATGCCATAAGTGAAGGCGCCCGTGAGGGCTCCTGCTGCATCTTTCACCGCGCCGAGGCCCCAACCTTCGCTCAGCACTGATAGGCCGGGTCCGAGCGACGCATACCAGCCAGGAGGCACGGGCCCGTTCCACCAGTTGCCCCAGCCGATGGCAAACCCGTAGATGAAGAACCCGAGTCCGCCCAACGGGTAAATCAACAGGTTCATCGCCGATGTGTGCGCGCTGTTCTTAGCGCGGCAGAGCCCGGTCTCGACCAGCATGAACCCAGCCTGCATGAACATGACCAGGAAGCCCGTGACCAGCGCCCAGACGAAGTTGATTCCGAAAAGGTTATGCGCCATCCGGTCGTAGACATCTTGAATGGACACTTTTTCCGGGATGTCGCCCTTACCGTCGCCAGCCGGCGTCGCCCATACACCAGAGTTACCGCCCGTCGGATCGGGCCACAGCGGCGTCTTCGGATCCGGGCTTGTCGTCGTGAAGTACGGCGGCAGCTTCGGGGCGGGAGCCGCTGGAGCAGGCGCAGGCGCCGCAGCTTGAGGGGCTGCTTCCTCACCAAAAACCGGACGCATCACCAGCATCCAGGCGACGACCATTAAAAAGGACAGAAATAGCCACGCTATTTTTGCTCTACCCATTTTTCTCTTCTCCTCTCGTTAGTCTTAGCTAGATAGCATCCGGACCTTTTTCTCCGGTTCGGATGCGGATGACCTCTTCTACTGGAACAATGAAAATCTTGCCGTCGCCGATCTTTCCCGTGCGAGCGGTCTTGACGACCGTGTCGACCACTTGTGAAGCCTTGTCATCTGGCACGAGGATTTGAATTTTTACCTTGGGCAAAAAATCGACCGCGTACTCCGCCCCACGATAGAGCTCGGTATGACCCTTTTGCCTTCCGAAGCCCTTCACTTCGGTAATGGTCATTCCTTGAATGCCTATCTTCGTGAGAGCTTCCTTGACCTCATCAAGCTTGAAAGGTTTGATGATGGCTTCAATCTGCTTCATGGCGACTCCTTATAGATAATTGGTTGACTCCATCAAATAAACGAACTCTGGCCTCTTCAATGACCGTTTGCAAAGCACATGCCGAAGTTCTTTGCCGAGGGCAAAGCAAGAATTTCCGCTTGGAAGTGGCTATCTTTGAAGCTTGGAGGCCGGAATCGCTTTGGATAACTTCAAAAGAAAATGCTTGCCGTTTAAGCAGCTTGCCTAAATCATGAGCAGGTGCGAACTTCCTAAACCAATCTAAAGATCAAGAGGAACATGGTGAACAGCATAAGGACAAGACCCAATGGCACCCCTAGCCGTGCCCACTCCGTGCTCTTGATGCTTAACGCATGTGCGCAGATGATGTTGGGAATGTTCCCAGGGATGAGCATGCCGCCTGAAATAAGCAGGCCCAGAAGCGCGCTCTTGATCTGGGCTTCACTCAACGCCGGGCCGATCTCAGCGGCTGCCAGGGTAGCGTTGTCGAGGATGGCTGAGACTATGTTTGCCCAGAAGAGAACCAGGGAAGATATGTTGACGAGATAGATGTCGATCACTGGCTTGAACCCGGCGCCAAGGAAAATCAGCGCCATGACAAACACGTAGACCTTGAAGGCGCGCATAAACACTCCGCCAAGACCTCCCTCATCGGCTTCGCCGAACAGGGGTGCTTCGACATCTTCGGGAAGGCGACGGACCAAAAAGATGCCCGCAACACCGAGCAAAACAACCGCCGGAAAGATGTAAAGACCGAGGAGATTCATCAAATAGAAGAACGTGGCATGATAGGGCGGACCGCTCAATTTGGACACCGTGATCGTAGAAAGAGGCTCGCCTAAAGGAGTGAGAGCCGCGCCCAGCCCTATAGCGAAGCAGGCAATAATGGTCAAATTGCTCTCAGCCCGGCGATGCAACCGCAGGACGTTAATAAACTCCACCAGAAGGAGGGCGGCGATAATGGCCGAGATCACGCTGGAGAGTAGACCAAGGATCACAATTCCTGAGAAAATGACTGCGGGAAGCGGAACAGTTATCAACAAACGGCGCATTCCTCTATCGATGAAAATTCGCAGATAGTGAAACGCCGCGCCTGCGCCAAGCACGGCAAGCGTGATCTCAATCGGCGCGGTCAATCCCTGTCGCACGATACCGAGAGTCCAAGCGTCGGAGACAGTGGCGCTCAAAATTCCCATGACAAAAAGGAACGCCTCCAGATTCCCTTCTATCTTCCGGTTGGCGAAGGGACCTACAAGCACAACCACGAAAATTAGAGATAGGGCGAGGATCAGCATCTTATGGTGTACCCGCAAACTCCGTGCCATGTGCCTTCGCTGTTGCGCCGCAACAGAGGCGGTCGCAAATCAGCTACCGGCCAGTAGGTACGCGGACTTTCAAGACAGCTTGCGGTGAGACAGGGATGGAAGTTCCGCTCGCACTTTGGCGAGATAGGCGAGGTCAATTTCAGCCATGATGACCGCCGACATGTCGGGCGCTCGGGCGAGAATCCTTCCCCAAGGATCTACGATCATCGAATTTCCATAGGTCGTAAAGCTCTTTGGGTTTTTGCCAATCTGATCCGCAGCGATCATGTAAACCTGATTCTCTATGGCGCGCGCACGCAACAGAGGCTCCCAGTGGGCTTCCCCGGTCAATGCGGTAAAGGCTGACGGCACAAAGATCACCTGAGCTCCCTTGCTGACCAAAGCACGATACAGCTCTGGAAAGCGCAGATCGTAGCAGACCGTTAGCCCCATCCGGCCAAATTCGCTCTCGGCCACAACCACTTCCTCCCCAGGTTGGCGCGTCTCTGATTCCAACGTCGAGACGCCCCTCTCGAGGTGAACATCAAAGAGATGAATCTTGCGATAGCGCGCGAGCAGGTTGCCGTCGGGACCGAAGAAAAGACTCGTATTATAGCATTTCTTAGCTTCGGGGATCTCTTCGAGAAATGACCCCGCCAGGAGATAGATGCGCAACTCGCGGGCCAGCCGGGCCATGAGATCAGCGGTGCGGCCAGAGATAGGTTCGGCATTCTTTTTCTCTTCCGCCTTGTCCCCGCGCCAGTTAAATACCTCGGGCAAGGCGACGACCTTTGCGCCTCTCGAGGCGGCCTCCCCGATCTTGGCCTGGGCCTCCCGCAGATTCGCCTCCTTATCTTCGGAGGCGAGCATCTGGATGGCGGCAGCGAGAAACTTCATTGGGTTACCACTCGCAAGGTTTAAGGGACAAAGAATTCAAGGGATCAAGGGCTGACAGAGGTCAGGGTTTCATAAGCGAGCGACCCTTTAACCCTTAAACCCTTTCAACCCTTAAACTTTTTTCTAACGATTTAAGAAGACCGGGCACGGACTTTTCCTGAGCACATACTCCGTGGTGCTCCCCAAAACCATCTCTATGATCCGGCGATGCCCGTACGCTCCGATGAACAGCAGATCGTAGCTGAAATTGACCAAGCAATCCACAATCTTTTGTTCAGGGTAACCTCGAGCCAGCTCGTAGCGCGCCTCAATTCCATAAGACCCCAAGTATGAGCGAGCCCCTTGGAGGACTTTTTCTCCCATCTTTTCCTCCTTCGGGACATAAAGGACAGTGAGGGGTAGCCGAAGCTGAGTGCAAAACTCTGCTGCGGATTCCATCGCGGAGCTGGCCCTCTGGCTTCCGTCGTAGGCGAGCAGGGGATGCTCTATCTCCTTGAAGCTTCTCGTCGAGACGAAGACCGGCCGGGGAGACCTCCGGGTTACGCTCTCGGCTGTCCCGCCCAGTAGGCCGGTGGAAAACTCCTCATTGATCCCCCGGTGACCCAGCACCACTAAGTCCGCAACCTTGGCACGTTCACAGATCTCACTGGGGATAATTCCCATGTCCAAGAAAGTTTCGTGCCGAATTCCCTTCTGCGTGCAGCGCTGACTAAACTCATTGAGGATAGCCTTTCCTCTTTCCTCCAGCACCTCGCGCATTTTGGTCGAAAAATCCAAATAGGGTTCAAATCCCAGGGAGCCGGAGATATCGTGAAAGAAGGTCCCCTCTATGGAGACCGTGTCGATGACATGCTGACCGAAAAGAGTCCCGCTGAACTTCTCCGTCATCCACAGCCCGTATTCCAGAGCCGCCTTGGAATGGTCCGAACCATCGAGAGGAACCAGGATATTTTTGATCATATCTCCCTCCTGATACTTCCCTGCGAACGGTGCCTTCGTCGCCCGGCCTAAGGCCAACGGACGCCGCGGTCGGAGAACATCCTAAGCGTCCTTCTCTTTCGAGGACAACATACCAAGGCCTTGGTTTTTTGCAAGCCAGGGTTTTTCCTGCTTCGGGGGTTTACAGAAGAGAGCCAATGGGCGATAATAGTTCTTGAGAGCGAGGTCAACATGGCAGCGCCGGGAAAGAATAAAAGCGAATCCCTACTTCAAGAGTTGATCGCTGTCGCCGGGCGGATGAACATAGAGGTCCGAACAGAAAAGTTGCTTAGGGAAGTCGGCTATCATGCCCGCAGCGGCCGGTGCCGGCTGAAAGAACAGGATCTCATTATCATCGATCGGGATTCCCCTCTGGCGGACCAGGTAGAATTCCTGGCCACCGAGCTTGAGGAAACAGGATCGCAGAAGGCTTTCTAAGCATCCTGCCTTTGCTGGACAGGGGACAAAGTGTCAACTGGGGAAAAGCCTCTATGTCACTCGAATCTTCTTTGCCGCCTCAATGCCAAGAGAAAACTCATCCCTTTCCACCTTGAGACTCATGATTCCGAGCGACGGAGCGACATCCACCACGTGGACTCTGGCACCCGGGAATAGGCCGTGTTCCTGCAGGAAGCCAAGCAGGCGGGAATCTCTTTCCCCCCCCTCCGTAATATACTGAAATACGACCTCCCTTCCGGGGGAAACCTGATTCAGAGGGAGCCCCTTCCTAAGTGGGACAACCCCTTCCCAAGGGATCGGATTGCCGTGAGGACAGGTGGTCGGGTGATTCAGGAGCTTCGCTAATCGCTCCTCCACCTCAGGGGATATCGCGTGTTCCAGCCGATGGGCCTCTTGATGGGCTTTGACCCAATCCAAACCCAGCAGGTCGGTCAAAAACCTTTCCGTGAGGAAATGGCGTCGGAGGATCGCTTCAGCTACCTTCTTCCCCTTGCCCGTTAAGTGGATCTCCTTCCGCCTCCCCATCTTCACATAGCCCTCGCCCTCCAGACGCCGCAGAGTACTGAAAATCGTCGAAGGAGAAACTCCCATCTCTTCCGCCAACCTCGCCGCGATCACAGGCTGATCCTCTTCCGCGAGAACATAGACCGCCTTTAAGTAATCCTCCGTCGCGGTCGTGATCCTAGGGCCACTCATGGGGGTTGACAAACTTTTTTTGTTAGGCTATACGAAACTAATAAATTTGGCCGTTCGAACTTACTGTATAGGAGGCTCCGAATGATTCTCCCTAACGTGCCCATTATCTTATTTCAAGAAGTGGCGAAGATCAAGGAAAGGCAGGGAAGAGAGCTATGAATTCTTCACAACGAACCATGATTCCGGTTTTCCTCATCTTAGGCGTTCTGCTATTCGGCATGGGCTTTCCCGAGCGACTGCCTGCCCAAGAGCGCCTGGTCATTGCCATTCAGCCCACGCTCGCTACCGACGAGATGTTAACCAAGGTCAAACCGCTCAAGAGTTTCCTGGAGCAAGGGTTGGGCGGTAAAGTGAACGTGGAGATCTATGTCCCAAGCAGCTACGCGGCAGTGGTTGAGTCCCTGCGCTTCGGCCACGCGCATGTCGCTTTCATGTCGGCTTGGCCAGCCCAATTGGCTGTACAGCTAGGCGGAGCCGAGGTGGCGTTGGCCGAGGTGCGTCAGGTGCTTCACGGGAAGGAGAAAGTGGAAGCCCCTTACTATTTCTCGTACTGGGTGGTGCACTCGAACTCACCTTACCAGAGCCTTCAGTCTTTGAGAGGAAAGATCGCTTGTTTCCCCAGCCCAATTTCCACTTCTGGATATGTAGCCCCCATCGGTCGTTTGATGGAGTTGAATCTTCTTCAGACACCGGAAGGGAATGAAGCGGACCCCAAAGGCTTCTTTAAGGAAGTTCTCTTCGGCGGTGGATATGCACAGTGCTGGCAAGCGCTAAAGCAAGGACAGGTCGATGTAACGGTCACCGCCGGAGATGTGCCGGAAAAACTCTATAATGAAGTGCTCGCCTCCACTCGCGTGATCGAGCAGCAAGGACCTATCCCCTCCCATGCTGTCGTTCTCAGCAAAGAGCTTAAGGAGCCGCTCCGTTCCAGAACAATCCAGGCCATTACAAAGTTAGGCGCCGCAGAGCATCGAGATCTGATGCGGTCTTTCATTTCGAGCATCTTTGTCGGGTTCAAGCCGACAACAGCCGCTGAACATTTGGGACCACTCGCAAATTATCTGAAGCGAGCACGGCTCAAGTACGCGGAGCGCCTGTGACTCAGGAGGCCGACCAAAACATAGCTCTCCGCACTGATGGGCTTTGGTTCGCCTATAGAGAGCAGGATTGGGTGTTGAAAGATGTATCCTTATCTATTCCCCTGGGCAAAGTTACGATCATTATGGGGCCGTCGGGCACTGGGAAGACGACCCTCCTTAAGGTATTAGCGGGTATCTTGCGCCCGCTGCGCGGCCGCGTAGAGGTGCTAAATCAGACCGTTGAGAAACAAGCCCAACGAAGTCTCTCGACCCTCATTGGTTACATTCCTCAGCAGTTGGGGCTCGTCCGGAACTTGACCGCCATGGAGAACGTACTCATGGGCGCGCTGGGCAGGTGCGGTCATGGTAAAGTTCTATTGGGCGTTTTCCCGCGCCGCGAGATCGAACACGCAAAGGCCGCTCTCGATCTTATGGGGATTGGCCACAAAAGTGACGAGAAGGTCATTCATTTAAGCGGAGGGGAACGCCAGCGGGTCGCCATTGCCCGCACCCTTTTACAGCGCCCGCGGGTCGTGCTGGCGGATGAGTTTGTTTCAGATCTGGACATGGCCTTGGCGTTGGAGATTTTAGGCCGCATTCGCCGAGCCGCCCAACAAGAGCAAATCACTTTTGTCTTGAGCATGCACCGGGTCGGACTCGTGCGGGAGTCCGCAGAACATGTCTTGACACTCAGTCATGGAAAGGTCATCCCCGGCTTCCCAGCACAAGGTGTCCAGGGAGCGCCCGGAGTCGAGCTTCCGCAGTGAAAACTAATCTCTTGGTTACGGCATCCGTTGCCCTTCTTCTCGGCGTTGTCCTCAGCCAATTAGGCTTCTTCGACGGAGCGCGGCTAATGCGGGGGCTGCGAAATTTAGGGATTCTGACTTCCGATATGGTTCCTCCGGACATCGGTGTCCTACCGGTCACAGGGAAAGCCCTTTGGGAAACGGTGCAAATGTCGTTCGCCGGAACCCTGTTGGGATTCCTCGCTTCCCTTCCTTTGAGCGTCCTGGGCACAAGGCACTTGTTTTCTCCTATCGTGTCCGGCGCCGCCCGTTTTGTTGCTGCTGCGATCCGGACCATCCCCGTTCTCTTGTGGGCGATCATTTTTGTAATCCTGGTCGGTCTCGGTCCCTTGGCGGGGACTCTCGGCATCGCAGCCTACACCGTTGGCTACCTCGCCAAAATCTATGCCGACCTTTTTGAGGGGACCGACCCTGAGATCCTGGAGGCCGTCGGAAGCACCGGCGCTTCTAAACTCCACTTGGTGCGCTTCGTCTTTCTACCCGAGGGGGCCAATGCGATATTAACGCAAGTTCTTTTTATGCTGGAATATAACATTCGGGCCTCATCTATTCTTGGTTTTGTCGGTGCCGGAGGTCTTGGCTTTGTCATGCAGGTCTATCTTCAGACGCTGGAATACCGGCGCTTGGCCACTGTCTTGTTGCTGATCCTCGTGGTCGTTTTGACAATGGACGGTCTCAGTGCTTGGCTTAGAAAACGCTTTCTCCTCACGGCCCAATCGTAGGGATCCGATGACCTTTTCTGGAACGACAAGGCGGGCGCGCTTCATGAAGTATCCCTTTGGTCTTTTGTGTTTGCTACTTTCAATCCCACACTCTGCTATCGCCGCGGACGAGGCTAAAAGGTTGGTGGCTGTGGTCGACTATATCGGCGGGGATTACAAGAACGCCGTGCAAGGGGGAAAGGTCATCAACCCAGACGAGTATCAGGAGATGAAGGAGTTTTCGACCAGGGCCTTGGAGCTTCTGAATCAACTGAAACAGGTCGAAAAAGGTGACACGGCAGGTATCGAGTCGAGCCTAAAGACGTTGGCTTCTTACGTCGAGAGGAAAGAGAAAGAGAAGGCCGTCGCGGATCTAGCGCACAGCATTAAAGAAAAACTCATTGCCACTTACCAGATCGTCCCTCATCCCAAAACCATTCCATCCCTCCAGATCGCTAAAACGACTTTCGCTCAGAATTGCGTCTCTTGTCACGGAGAGACCGGAAAAGGTGACGGCCCTAGTCGCGCAACTATCAATCCTAAAGAGCCGGCGCCAACCAACTTCACCGACCCTAAAGTCATGGAGGTACTTTCTCCCTTCAGAGCTTTTAATACCGTGAGCTTTGGTGTGGAGGGGACGGCTATGCCGAGTTTTGCCGCCCTCACAGAAGAAGAGCGTTGGCAGGCAGCTTTTTATCTCTTTTCTTTCCGCTTCTCCCCCGAGACGGTTGCGGAGGGAAAAAGGCTTTTCGAGGGTAAAAGACTCTCCGAGGAACTCAAGAGCGTCGCAACTCTCGCCACTCTCTCGGACGAGGAATTGCTGGGGAAAGTTAGAACCTATTTTCCCAACGAGCAAGAAGCCTCCGAGATCTTAGCCTACCTAAGGCGTGGGGTTCTAGAAGAGCGAACCAACGACCCTCTTTTGACCACCCGGACTTTTCTTAGCGAGGCGATGGACCTCTATGAGCAGGGAGAGAAAGAAAAGGCCTACCAAAAGGCGGTGGACGCCTATCTTGAAGGATTCGAGTTGGTTGAGCCGGCTCTATTCGGACGGGACCTCTCCTTTGGGCGCTCCTTAGAGGGTAAGATCACAGCCTTCAGGAGCGCCATCAAGCAAGGAGAGACCGTTGAGAAAGTGCGGCGACTTTACCAAGAAATAGATGCAGGGCTCGCCCGAGCCTCCGAATTACTAAACAGTGGAAACCAACTCACCCACACGTACATTTTCCTCAACGCTTCCCTGATCATTCTAAGAGAAGGCCTAGAGGCCGCCTTGGTTTTGGCCGCGATCCTGGCTTTTCTTAAAGTTACCGGGACTCAAGGAGCGACCAAATACATCCACTTAGGGTGGGTCCTAGCCTTGCTGGCCGGGATTGTTACGTGGGCTTTAGCCCAAACCGTGCTTGAGATAAGCGGCGCCCAACGAGAGAGCATGGAGGGTTTCACAACCCTGGCAGCGGCCCTAGTCCTCCTTTACGTCGGATACTGGCTCCACACGAAAGCCGAAGCCCAGAAGTGGCAGAAGTTTGTACAAGAAAGAGTGCATGAAGCCCTTTCCCAGCGTCGGATTTTGACTCTAGTAGGCATCTCCTTCTTTGCGGTCTATAGGGAAGCGTTTGAGACGGTCCTCTTTTACGAGGCGCTCTATCTTCAGGTTCCCAATACTCCCGCTCCTGTTATGTGGGGGTTTGTCGCCGGCGCGGCTGCATTAGGCTTGGTAGTCTTTGCGCTTCTGAAACTCGGGCTCAAAATTCCGATCAAATATTTTTTCAGGGCCACGGGCGCTGTTCTATATCTTTTGGCACTCACCTTTGCCGGACAAGGAGTTAAAGAACTTCAGGCGGCAGGATGGGTAAGCGTTACGCCGGTCCGATTTCCACCTGAAGTGGACTTTTTGGGAATCTATCCGACGCTTGAAACTCTCATAGCTCAAGGTCTAGTCATTTTGTTCCTTCTCGTCGCGACAGCATGGTTAAACCGGACAGCGGCAACCCTGAGGGAGACTGTATCTTGAGTCCAGGCAATCGAAAGAAGATCGTAAGTGATCCCGAGGGATTCAAGCCGTTTCGCTGCCTCTGCGGCAGCCTCTTGGCCCGTTTGGTCTCGGAGGGAGTGGAACTGAAATGTCGAAGGTGCAAGCGCCATATCATCGTTCCGTTAGCAGAGGAGACCAGTCCGGCAAAAACAGAGACTATATAGAAATAAGCTAGAGAGATTTTTGAACTTCTAAGAGGCCAGAGGTCTTCAACCCAGAGCCCGG
>JAHFAP010000082.1 GCA_023250495.1 Deltaproteobacteria bacterium
GATTCGCCACCACGCGCACCTTCAAGCCCAGCATGGTGCCGTCGCGCTTGAGCGCCAGCTCGGACGTCATCGCCTGGTCGCGGCCCTGATTCGTCGTGACGAAATCCTCGCTGCGCGTAGAGATCCACTTGACCGGCCGGCCTAACTTGAGCGCCAGGTGAGAAGCGAGCGCATACTCGCGGTAAAGCGGTCCCTTGCTGCCGAACCCTCCGCCAACGTCGGGAGCGATGACTCGAATCTTGTGCTCCGGAAAGCCGAGCGCGGTCGCCAGGTCCGCCCGCACGCGGTGCGGAGACTGGGTGGAGAGCCACACGGTCAGATCCCCCGTCGGTTCCGGCTTCGCCACGACGCCTCTCGGCTCGATCGCCATCGCGACCAGCCGCGGGCTGGCGATATGCATCCGAACGATATGCTCGGCCTCGGCGAACGCCTTGTCCACGTCGCCGCCTTTTTTCGTGATCGTGTAGCAAACGTTGCTGTCCAGCTCCTCGCGGGCCAGCGGCGCGCCCGGCTCGAGCGCCTTTTCGGCATTCACCACCGAAGGCAGTGATTCATATTCAACTTGGATCGCGCTCGCGGCGTCATCGGCGATCGCGCGGCTTTGAGCCACGACCGCCGCCACCGGAGCGCCGGCCGCGTGGACGACGCCGCGCGCCAGCAAAGGCTGGGGCGGTATCTTCATGCCGGGCACCATCGGGGGCGCCGGAACGTTCAAACGCTCGCTGAGATCGGCGCCGGTCAAAACGACTTCGACGCCGGGCATCGCCTTCGCCGCGCTCGTATCGATGGAAATTATTTTCGCGTGCGGGTAGGGGCTGCGCAGAAGCGCCATGTGGAGCATTCCCGGCAGCTGGATGTCGTCCGTATAGCATCCTTTGCCGGTAACCAGAACCGGATCTTCGACCCGGCGAATGGAAGCGCCGATGAGCCCGGAAGGAGCGTGCTGTATTGTCATGTCAGAACTCCTTATCGAGATCCTTCACTACGTTCAGGATGACAAGTTTCTCAAGTGTCATTCTGAGCGGAGCGAAGAATCTCCATTGCTACTTCGCGGCTCGTGTTTTTCCTCACGCCTTACGCCTTACGCCTGCTTTCATCTAATCACCTTATCCGCCCGCATCAGCACCCACGGCGGAATCGTGAGCCCGATCTGCTTAGCGGCCTTCAGGTTGATCACCAGCTCGAACTTTATCGGTGCTTCCACCGGCAGGTCAGCGGGCTTGGTTCCCTTGAGAATCTTATCCACGTACGTCGCGGCCTGCCTGTGCATGTACGCATAGCTTGGACCATAGGACATCAAGCCACCCGCCTCCACTAACTCCACGTACGCATAGACCGTCGGCAGCCGGCGTTTAGCCGTGAAGGCCACGATTCGGTCTCGGTTGTGGAGGAAGAGACGATCCGCCAGGACTATAAGGGCACCCGCCCGTTCCGTGACGATTGCCGAGAAGGCGTTGTCGAACTCTTCGGCAGCCTGCACCCCGACCAGTTGCAGTTTCATCCGCAACTCCTCGGCTGCGACCTGCGTCTCCTTTACCGCGACCACCTGAAATTGACTCGCCGGGTTCCAGAGCACGGCCACGCGGGAGAGTTTGGGAACGATCTCTCTCAGCAGCTCAAGCCGCTTCCCTTCCAACTCTGCCGCAATCGAGGTCAACCCTGTGATGTTTCCACCGGGCCGCGCGAGGCTCGTGACGAGGCCCGTGCCCACGGGATCGCCGACGGCCGCCATGACGAGGGGAATCGACGTTGTGGCCTTCTTGACAGCAAGAGAGGCGGGCGTGCCGGCGGTAACGATCAGTTCGACCTTCAGGGCGATCAGCTCGGCGATGAGGGTAGGAAAGCGCTCATACTTTCCCTCCGCCCATCGATACTCGATCAAGATGTTTCGTCCCTCGACGTAGCCGAGGTCACGCAACCCTTCGCGAAATGGCCCGACGAGATTTGCCTCAAGGTCTGCGGTAGAATTCCCCAGGAAACCAATCCGGGGAACTTTCCCCGGCTGCTGCGCCTCGGCCAGATGCGCAGAAACCAGAATTAGGGTAGCCAGTCCGATGCCAAAGATTTTTTTACGCATCGGTTTCCCTCCAATCTAAAATCCAAAATCGCAAATCCAAAATCATTTGATCACCTTATCCGCCCGCGCCAGCACTTCATGCGGAATCGTGAGGCCGATCTGCTTAGCCGTTTTGAGATTGATGACAAACTCAAACTTCGTCGGCTGCTCGACAGGCAGATCGGCGGGCTTGGCTCCCTTCAGGATTCTGTCCACGTAATATGCTACGCGCCGGTAGCTATCCACGAGGTCCGCCCCGTAGGACATGAGCCCACCGGCATCTACAGCTTCTCTGTTATCGTGCACCGACGGTAACCGGCTCTTTAACGCAAAGCCCGCGATCCGTTTTTCGTTAGCACGCATTAGCGGGCCCGCGGCGGGCACATAGAGTCCATCCGGGCGCTCCTTGTTCAGCGCAGCGAATACCCTCTCCAAACTGTCCGCATCTCGTACCTCCCAAGACCGAACAGTTAACCCCAGCGCGCGCGCCGCGACTGGGAGAACCTCTTTCACCTCGCGTACACTGCCCGGAGCGGCCGGATCGTAGAGAACCGCGATACGGGCAACCTTGCGAACGGCTTCTTTGAGCAGCTCCAGACGCTTCCCGCCTAGTTCTAGGGAAAGGTTTGTAAGGCCGGTGACGTTGCCGCCAGGATGGGCAAGGCTTTCAACGAAGCCTGCCACGACAGGATCGATCCCACGGCCCGACATAACGATGGGAATCGCCTTGGTCGCATTCTTGGCCGCCTGGATCGGCGTGTACCCTCCTAATACCACGATGATATCAACCTTGAGACGCACCAGCTCGGCCGCAAGCTCAGGGAGCCGATCGAGCTTCCCCTCCGCATATCGGTACTCGATGGCGATGTTCTGTCCTTCTATGTAGCCAAGCTCGCGCAGAGCCAGCCGAATTGCCTCGACGCGGGTGGAATCACTAGTTGGCTCGACCCCCGATAGATACCCTATCCGGGGGACTTTTTTCGGCTGCTGCGCCTCGGCAAAAGAAACGGTTGCCAGAAAGACAGCTCCCAGTACCACGGAAAGTATTTTTCTTCTCATGGGGTTTCTCCGATTATTCTTCCTCTCCCCGTGGGAGAGGATAGAGGTGAGGGTAGCGCGTTCAAGCGTAACGGCCCTCACCCTTGCCCTCTCCCAAAAGGGGAGAGGGTCAACTTCGATTAATTAACCTCCCGCTCGTCTGACCCCGCTTTCAATCGCCCGCCGCGCATAGACAACCGCCATGTGGCGCTTGTAGTCTGCGCTCGCGTACAAGTCGTCGACCGGATCCGACCCTTCGGCCGCTTTGGCTGCGGCGGCGACGATGACTTCCGGAGTGAGCGGCTGCCCCTTGAGTGCCGCTTCCGTCGCCGCGGCGCGGAACGGACCGCTGCCTAACCCGCCGACGGCGACGCGCGCCGATGCGCATCGGCCGGAGCGCTCGCGGATCACCAGGACGCCCGCGCTGACGACGATGTACCCTGAAGCCGGGTGGCCCAGCTTGGCGTACGCTGTGCCGGCGCCGGAAGGCGGCAGCGGGACGCGAATCTCCGTCAGCACTTCGTCAGCTTTGAGCGCCGTGGTGTAAAAGTCGATGAAGAAATTGTCCGCGCCGACTGTTCGTTTGCCCGACGGCGATTGCAATATAAAGGAGGCGTTGAGCGCGGTCAGGATAACCGGAAAGTCGGCAGCTGGATCGGCATGGGCAGCGCTGCCGCCGATGGTGCCGCGATTGCGCACCTGCGCGTCTCCGATCACCGACGCCGCCTCAGCCAACCCCGGCAGGCGCTGGCGCACGATCTCCGAGGAGGCGACGTCGGCGTGCACCGTGAGCGCGCCGATCGCCAGGCTCTCGCCGTCGACGCGCACGCCGCTGAGACCCGGCACCTGGCCGATATCTATAAGATAGCGGGGCGAAGCCAGCCTAAGCTTCATGGCCGGGATCAGGCTGTGGCCACCGGCCAGCAGCTTGGCCTCCTCGCCATGCTTGGTCAGAAGCTCGAGCGCCTCCTCGAGCGAGCGCGCCGCGAAATATCCGAAGCTAGCGGGAAACATGATCGCCTCTCATCCTTCGACAAACCAGCCGTTCATCCTGAGCTCTGTCGAAGGATGCGGCTGGTTTGCTCAGGACAAGTCTTCCATCCTTCATTCTTCACCCTTCATCATTTTAGCCGCGGCCCAGCGAATCGACTCGACGATGTTGACGTAGCCGGTGCAGCGACAGAGGTTGCCTTCGAGCGCGTGCTTGATCTCGTCCTCGGTCGGGCTCGGATTCGTCTTGAGCAGATACGCGGCGGACATGATCATGCCCGGCGTGCAGTAGCCGCACTGCAGGCCGTGCTTCTCGCGAAACCCTTCCTGCACGGGATGCAGCGCTCCTTCGCGCGCGAGACCTTCGATGGTGGTGATCTCCGCCCCGTTCGCCTGCACCGCCAAGATCGTGCACGACTTCACGGCCCGGCCGTTCAAATGAATTGTGCAGGCGCCGCACTGGCTGGTATCGCAGCCGACGTGGGTGCCGGTCAGACCCAGATGCTCGCGCAGAAAATAAACGAGCAGCGTCCGCGGCTCGACCTCGGCCCGATGTTTCACACCGTTGACCGTGACGCTTATGGTTCTGCTATCATCCATCGTCTTTCATCCTTTCGATTTGGCACTATTACACCTAGTTCGAGCCGGTCTCAAGACTTCAAGCGCCCCTTTTTTCCTTGTGTCGAAGATTTCTTTTTGATATTTGACCGTCGGCCCGGCCGGTGCGGGAATCGCACTGACTCTTCTAGACGGGCCGTAGAAGCGCGCCGGATTGGAGCAAAGGATCTCGTCGATCACCTGGCTGAATCTTCTTGACTCCCAGCTTGCCTATCTAATACTCTCCGCAATGACGGTTTGGAATGATTGGGTCGCACGGAGGTAGAAATCGCCAAGCGTGTTGGCTTGTACGGAGAGGAGGTAGAGATGGAACGGCGTTGGTTTGATCCTTGCCGGAGAAATGGGCAAATGCAAATTCGTATGATGAGGCTGGGCCGCTTGGTTTTCGCGATGGCTTTGGTGTTGGGTGGAGCGTCTCTCGCCGGCGCGCAGGAACAGCTCATCAAGCTTCGCGTGGGGCTGGGGGACGTTTCGCTCAACAAACTTCCGTTTGTGACCGCCTATGAGGAGGGAATTTACAAGAAGAACGGCCTTGAGGTGGAGCAGTTCGTCACGCCCAGTGCGGCCGATGTCGCGCGGCGCAGCGGCGTCAACGTGCCCCAGGAGTTTATCCGCGCGGGCGGACGAGAAACCCCGATTGTGATCGGGGGCGGCAGCCCTCTGATGGTCGGCTGGACGACGAACGCGCAGGCCGACGATCGCGTGATCGTCGCCTGCACGGACCCCGTAGTTCGCTGGCATATCATCACTCGCCCCGACATCACCAGTGTAGAGCAGCTCAAGGGGAAGCGCCTCGGCTACTCGGGCTACGGCGCCGTGACCCATTTCGTGGCCATCGTCTTTTCCCGCATCATGGGTTGGAACCCGGAGCGGGACCTGTCTCTGATGTCTGGCGCCAACACCATGGAGGCGTTGAAGAACGGCCGCGTGGACGCTTTTATCGCCAGCGAGCTCCACGAAACCATGGCGTTGGCCGCCGGCTTCAAACTCCTAGTCGACTTGGGAAAATACAACATCCCGAACGCAGGCTCCGGAGTGAATATTTCTCGGGCGTGGCTGAAGAACAACCAGGAAGCGGCGCGCCGGTTTATTAAGTCCACTGTAGAGGCGGTTGCTTTGGTGAAACGGGACAAGAAGGCGGCGTTCAGCGCCATGGCCAGATGGTACAACGTTACGGACCCGGAGAAGCAGGAGTACTTCTACCGGGAGGTTTCGAATCTGCCGCGCAAGCCGTATCCGTCGGTGGACGGGATCAAAAAGGTGATGGAGATCTACAACTACCACGAGATGCGGAAGTACAAACCGGAAGACTTCTACGACGACAGCTTCGTCCGTCAGTTGGACCAGAGCAGGTATATTGACAGCCTCTATAACTAACTTGAGCCTTGGATCTTGCCGATGTCCCGAATTTGCTGACGAGAAAAAAGGAGTCGAGTCATGAGTAGTGGAAACAAATTGAGTCGGCGTGGATTTCTGGGAGCGCTAACCGCGCTAGGATCGGTTAGCCTGGCGGCGTGCGCAACGAGCACGAGGCAGGCATCAAGACTGTGGGCGGCGGATCGTACATCGGGACAGCTCCCGCCGCGCGGTGAATTCGTCGTGCGCAACGCCTACATAGTCACCATGGATCCGAAATTGGGTGATATACCTCGTGGCGACGTCCACGTGCGCAACGGCGCTCTTGTCGCCGTCGGTCCCAACCTCGCCGCGCCTGGCGCGGAGGAAATTGATGGCAGCAACCGGATCGCCTTACCCGGCTTCATCGATACCCACTTTCATCTCTGGGGTAGCTTCGCCCGCGGCATAGTGGCCGACGGCGACTTCGACTACTTCCCGGTCATGAGCCGCATCGGCCCCCAGATGACGCCTGATGACGCATACAACAGCGCCAAGCTGGGAATCGCTGAGGCGCTTAACTCAGGACTCACGACCATTCACGACTGGTCGCACAATATCATCACGGGCGCGTACGCGGACGCCGATTTGCGCGCGCTTCGCGATGTCGGTATCCGCTCGCGTTTCTCTTACGGCTACAGCCGCAACTTACAGCTAAAGCCTGAGCAAACGGCCGACTTGGCCGATATCGCGCGAGTAAAGCGCGAATGGTTCGGTTCATCCAACGATGGCCTTTTAACCATGGGTTTCGCGTCGCGCGGCCCAGGCGACACGCCGCCGCAGGTGTACCGACAGGAATGGGAGAATGCACGCAGTTTGGGGATACCGATCACTCAGCATGCGGGGCGTTCGATCGCGGAGATCAAGAAATTCCGCCGCATTGAGATGCTGTATGGCGACAAGCTGCTCGGGCCTGACGTCCAGCTCATTCACACCTACAACGCGTCGCCGCAAGAACGCCAAATGATCGCTGAAACGAAGACTCACGTCAGTATCGCCCCTTTTACCGCATCCCGTTTGGCGTCCGGACTTCCGTACCTCGGCGACCTTCTCGCCAAAGGCGTGCAGTGCAGTTTGTCCGTGGACACGACCACCGTAGGCGGCAACGCCGACATGTTTGGCATCATGCGGCTCATGCTGCAACTGAACCACCTGCGCTCAATGAACGTGCTCGAAGTGCAACCGCGGCGTATTTTAGAATTGGCCACGATCGACGGCGCGAAAGATTTGGGCATCGCCAACCGTGTGGGCTCGCTGACCCCCGGCAGACGCGCGGACCTCATTCTCGTGCGAACCAACGAATTAAACACCGCGCCCTTTATCAATCCGGCGCTTCTGCTGGTCCAGCAGGCTCAGCCGGCCAACGTCGACACCGTGGTGATCGACGGGCGCATTCTCAAACACAAGGGAGAGCTAATTGCACTTAACGCCGAAGAGGTAATTCGCAAGGCTGCCGAGTCGTTCACGGCGGTACGTAAACGGGCCGGCGGGCCGTATTGACTAGGGGAAAGCCCAGGATCAGACTTCTACATCTCGACTATTCTAGCTTCGACTTTCTTGCTGATTCCTAAGTGGGTTCGTTAAGACATTTCGCTTGGAGTTGCGGGGGTGCGCGTCAAGTGGCATTTTAAGACAGGCATCGTTTTCGATCCGCCGCAAAAAGATGATCGAATCACTTCAGCCCCCACCTCTCTCCGGCCTGGTTCGCGAGGCTCGCGGCCTCCTCGAGTTGCTGCGTCTTCTGCTTCGCATCCCGACACTCGCGCGCCAACCCCGGGGGCGCGGGGAGCCCGTTCTGGTCCTGCCGGGCTACGGCGCTGGAGACTTTTCAACGGTCGTGCTCCAGGGCTATTTGCGCTTTCTCGGTTATCGGGTCCGAGGTTTGGGACGCGGGGAGAACTCTAGAGACGTATCGGAGCGTCTAGCGCGCGTGCTGAAACGTCTGGTCCGTTTCGCTCACAAAGCCCGGCAGGAGGTGCGACTGATCGGCTGGAGCCTGGGAGGGTATCTTGCTCGAGAGGCGGCGCGCGAGCGCCCCGATCTCGTCCAACAAGTCATCACCCTCGGCACCCCGGTTGTAGGCGGTCCCAAGTACACCGTGGTGGCTCACAGGTTTCGTCAACGGGGCATCGACATGGACGCGATGGAAGCACAGGTCGAATCGCGCAATCGGATCTCACTCACAACACAGGTAACCGCGATCTACTCGCGCGTCGATGCCGTCGTCGCATGGGAGGCCTGCATAGACCGTCATGGCTTGAACGTCGAGCACATCGAGGTAGGCACCACTCATTTCGGTTTGGGCTTCTCTCCAGAGGTTTACCGGATCATCGCGCAGCGGCTCGCCGACGGCGGCGTCGAATCTCCTCAACCATCGCATCACAACGCCGGGCCGATGGCCGGACGGCCACGCCGACACAGGAGGAATTAATCATGAGCGTCAAGACCATTGCGCTGCTGCATCCAGGCAATATGGGCGTCACCATCGGCGCGGCCGCCGCTACGAGCGGCGCCCGAGTCATCTGGGCCTCGCATCAACGCAGCAAGGCAACCCAAGATCGCGCTCGTCAGGCCGGCCTGGTTGACGTGGAGAATCTAGGCAATGCGGTCCAGGCGAGCGATGTCGTTCTTTCCGTCTGCCCGCCGCATGCCGCCCTGGAGCTCGCCCGAAGCGTGGCGGAGCACAACTTCAGCGGCATCTATGTGGACGCCAACGCGGTTTCTCGAGCCACGGCAGAGCAAATCGGCGAGACAGTGGTCAAAGCCGGGGCGAGTTTCGTGGATGGCGGCATCATCGGGTCGCCCGTCAAACGAGCGGGGACGACCCGTCTTTATCTCTCCGGGGCCCGCGCCCCGGAAGTGGCCGATCTGTTTTCCGCGAGCATGCTCGATGCCAGGGCCATCGGCGATAAGCCCGGTTCCGCTTCCGCTCTCAAGGTCGCGTATGCCGCCTGGACCAAATGCAGCGATGCCCTCATCCTGGCGATCCGCGCGCTCGCGGCGATTGAAGGAGTCGACAAAGCTCTGCTCGAAGAATGGGCTCTTTCCCAGCCCGACCTTGAGCGCCGGAGCATCCAGGCCGCCGCGGTCGCAGCGCCCAAGGCGTGGCGGTTCGTGGGCGAGATGAGAGAGATCGCGGCAACCTTCGAGGCCGCCGGCCTGCCGTCAGGCTTTCACGATGCGGCCACTGATATCTATGAGCGACTCGCACCCTTCAAGAATTGCACGGATCCATCTCCTACTGTCGCGGCCATCGTCGACACGCTCTGTGCGTCGTCCGAGAAACGCCGCCGGTCTTTCAGCTCGACGCGAACAGGAGTGCGCGAATGAAGCTTTCAGCGCTGCTTGCTCCATGTCTTCTGGTGATCACCATCGCCGCTGTAACGCCTGCGTATTCTCAGCTGCTCTCGCCACGGCAGCAGCTTGCCCGCGACATCTACAAGGAACTCATCGAGATCAACACCACCGACTCGGTCGGCAACACGACGGTCGCCGCGGAGGCGATGGCAAAGCGGCTGAAGGATGGGGGCTTTTCGGCGAACGATCTTCGTGTATTGGGGCCTGATCCGCGCAAAGGGAATCTCGTGGCCCGCTTGCGCGGCACCGGCGCCCGCAAACCGATCCTGCTGCTCGCTCATATCGATGTGGTCGAGGTCAACCGCGATGAGTGGTCGGTCGATCCGTTCAAGTTCCTCGAGCAGGGCGGCTACTTTTACGGCCGTGGCACGTCGGACGATAAGGCGATGGCGGCAATTTTCGTCGCCAACCTCATCCGCTATAAACAGGAGGGCTTTGTTCCGGAGCGCGACATCATCGTCGCGCTGACCGCAGACGAAGAGCTGCTGGACGTTCCCACCAACGGCGTTGACTGGCTGCTGAAGAACCACCGCGACCTCATCGACGGGGAGCTCGCGCTCAACGAGGGCGGCGGCGTCGCTCTCAAGAACGGCAAGCCTTTCCTGAGTCGAGTTCAAGCGAGCGAAAAGGTCTCCGTGACCTATCGGCTCGAAGTGAAAAATCCCGGCGGCCACAGCGCGGCGCCGAGCAAGGATAACGCGATCTACCATCTTGCCGAAGGGCTCGCTCGATTGGCCAAATACGATTTCCCCGCGAAGCTCAACGAGGCGACCCGTCGTTTCTTCGAGCGCACGGCGGGGCTTGAAAGCGGCCAGGACGCGGCGGACATGCGGGCTATTTTACGCGATCCTCCCGACGCCGCAGCCGTGGCGCGGTTGTCGGCCACGCCGGCGTATAACGCGCAACTCAGGACGACCTGCGTCGCGACGCGGTTGGACGCAGGACAGGCGGACAACGCGCTGCCGCAAAGCGCCCGTGCGGTCGTGAACTGCAGGGTGCTGCCGGGCGAATCGGTGCCGCATGTTTACCAGACGCTGGTCAAGCTCTTAGCCGATGACAAGATTACGGTGACGCAGGTCGGAGGTTTCACGCTGAGCCCGCCGTCGCCGCTTAAGCAAGAAATCATTCAGTCCATCGAGCGGCTCACGGCGGAGTTCTGGCCGGGCATCCCGGTTGTGCCTGTCATGTCCACGGGCGCGACCGACTCACGTTTTCTGCGCAACGCCGGCATCGCCACGTACGGCCACTCCGGTCTCGCCGGCGAGATGTTCGACAACCGCGCCCACGGGAAGGACGAGCGCCTCCTGGTAAAATCGTTTTTCGACGGCCAAGAATACCTGTATCGTCTGGTGAAAGCCCTCTCGTCGCCGAAGTAGCGTAACTGCTTTGTTGTCAGCGAGGCTGGATCGACCTTAGAGTGTTTTCCAGATCCTCCGGCATCCGCGCCGTCCATTTGCATTTTTTCCCACGGTAGTCGAAAGCAACCATCGCTGCATGAAGAAACTGCCGCTTCAGGCCGTACATTTTTCGGAATTGCTTGTTGAAAGCGAAGTCGCCGTGCTCGTCGTCCATTACCACCGGACGGCCGAGCTTGGCGAAGTGAAGGCGGATCTGGTGCATCCGGCCGGTCTCGATTTTTACTCGCGCCAGGGTCGTGTCGGAAAATTCCTTCTCAACTCTGTAATGGGTCACGGCTGAGGCGGGCTGACCGTCCCGCCCGGGGAGCGGGAAATCAATCGTGCCGTTCTTGGGATAAAGCTTCCCCGCCACCAGGGCGAGGTACTCCTTGTCAACTTCACCTTGCTCAAAGAGCTTTTCTAACTGCTCGGCTACTTTCTGCTCTTTCGCTACGACGAGAAGGCCTGACGTTTCCTTGTCAATCCGGTGCACGAGCTTCGGAATGACACCCTGTGGACGATACGCTGCTTCCAACATCCCCAGGACGGAGTTGCGCTTCGGGATTCTTTTTCCCTCGTGAACCGCGATTCCTGCGGGTTTGTTCAGAACTATGAGTTCTTCATCTTCGAAGAGAATCTCGAAGGGAAAGTCGCGCGACGATTTCGAGGTTTCCTTGCGCTTCTCAAACGGAATATAAAGCTGGATGCGGTCTCCGGGGTGGGCTAGCCCTTCCGGGCCGGAGCGGTTTCCATTGAGCCTCACGCCATTTTTGCGGAAGAGCTTCCTTACGTATCCAATGTTAAAGCGCTTCTTGAGGAAGTTTTCCAGGCTTTTCGTCTGCTCGGTCGGCGGGACGACGATCTCCCAGGGCATAGCCAACTCATACAGGCCTCTTCCGGCCTTCGTCAAGGGTGGACAATATTTGCAATTTCCCTGAGCTTAAGCTAGGTTAGATCATTTCGGGGATGAATTTCTATGTGTCCGGGTGAGGTCCTCCTTGAGCCGTAAAGAGTCGGTCGATGCGCTCAGAAAAAAGATCGATCAAGTCGATGAAAAAATCGTAGAGCTGCTGAAC
>JAHFAP010000275.1 GCA_023250495.1 Deltaproteobacteria bacterium
ATTCCTGGCAATACAAGTCGAGAAAGACGCGAGAGATGTATGATCTCTGACTCGATGAGCCAGTACTTTGGGGGAGGCACCGGAGACACGGAAGGAGGGAAGTTCCATGCCCACGTATATCATCCTGCTCCGCTATACCCAGCAAGGCATCGAGAAGATCAAGGACAGTCCCAAGCGGCTGGAGGCGGCCAAAGAAGCTTTTCGGGCCATGGGTGTGAACTTGAAGGAGTTCTACCTGGTGACGGGCCAGTACGACGCGGTGGTGGTCGCGTCCGCGCCGAATGATGAAACAGCAACCAAGGCCGTTCTCGCGCAGGCTTCGAAGGGTTTCGTCCGAACCGAGACTCTTCGCGCGTATACAGAGGATGAATACCGGAAGATCATTGCTGCGCTACCCTGAGAGCTGTTTGGCATTCCATGAGAAAGATTTTGGTGCGCCTTCCTCAAAACAGATTGGTAAACGTTTCGGAAAGATCTGACCCAAATATGAAAGGGGTCCGAGAACAGCGTATCTAAGAACGAAGTTCTCGCTCCTGCGGGTCGTTCATAAGTAGCGCCGACGGAGTAGTCTTTCAGAGTTTTTGTGGGAGATGGATCCTATGTTAAACAAGGTGGCCTTTGCGAATTCACTGGCGATATTGATTGCGGTGTCGTACGTAATCGTGCATGCGGTTCGTCTGGTGTCGCCGCCCATTTTCGAATTTTTATTTAACGCTCAATTCCTAGGCGCGAAAGTCGCCTCGCTTATTCCGAGGGAGTTTTCGTGGAGTCATTTTATCGGAACATTAGTGACCGTAGTGATCTCCGGGTGGATTTTCGGTTACTTCTGGGCGTGGCTCTATAATCTATTAGCAAAATAAGTTCCGGTCGCCCCACGTGATCTCTGAGGTCCCTTGACGAATCAGTCCCCCCTTTTTATGATTCATATATATGAACAATTCGAAATTCACTGGAGGAATCCAAGTGAAAACTTATGTCTTCCGTGTAGAACTGGAACAGGAAGAGGACGGCCGGTGGAGTGCCGTCGTCCCCGTGCTTCCGGGATGCGCTACGTGGGGGTACACCAAGGATGAGGCGTTCAAGAGTATCCAAGAAGCGGCTCAGGCGTATGTCGAGACACTCATAGAGGACGGCCGACCCATCCCAAAGGAACCGAGCGTTGAGGTCATTGAGGCGCCGGCCGTTGCCGTTACGGTATGACCGATGTTGGAAAGCTGGTACATCTCTTGCGGAATACTCCGGTCAAGAAAGTTATCCGTGCACTTGAGCGGGCCGGCTTTGAGCGTGCTCGGTCAACCCAAGCAGGAAGCATTATCTATAAACATCCTGATGGTCGATTGACAGTGATTCATTACCATCGAGCGAGCGATACTCTGACCAGAAAGACTCTCGCAACCGTTCTTGAAGCCACTCGATGGGACGAAGAAGATCTCCGTAAGTTAGGACTGATTGGGTAATTCGACAACATACGGGTACGGCGCCTTTGTAAAGGTAATTTGTGTTTGTCTATATGAATCGGTGAGGCCCGCGACGGGCCTGTTTTGGTTTTCTTCGAGGAGTTAAGCGAGCTGGAAGGATCTGAAGTTGGATAAGTTTTCTGGAAGCCGCTCTCCAGTGTGGATCCCCAAGTCCCCGCACTGAGCCCATGTATGGCGATCTCTTTCTTGAGCGCTTGGAGGCTGAGGTTGCAAGCCATCCAGCTCTTCATCACCCCTTTTTGTGGCGGTTTTGGTGTGGCCTCACGCGATACAAACACCGATGGCGGCCTGATTATTTTGGGTGTGAAAGAGAAGAAGGGCGGACAACTCGACATTCCAGGCCAGGTGTACCGCATCCGGATGGGCGAGCAGACCGTCGAGGAGCTGCGAGCGCGCCTTTTGGAGCGAGGCACGGCAATACCACGAGGGCTGGTCGGGGCCAGGAAAGATGTTCGCCGAGGCCTGACACTGCGGCCACATCGCCAGGCTTCGACACACACGACACTAACAGGAGGTATTCCGTGCCGAGATACGAATTCATGTGCGAGAAGTGCAAGAAGCTGTTCGAGCTGATCATGACCATCTCGGAGCGGGAGAAGGGCGAAGTGAAGTGCCCGAAGTGCAAAGGCACGAAGGTCGTGCCGCAGTTCGGCGGCTTCATGGCACAGACGTCGAAGAAGAGCTGAGCATCCGCGAGGCCGGGGTGCGTTGAGTGTGATGTGTCGAGACCTGGCGGATCCGCCCAGTGTCTTGGCGTGGCGGCAGATTCTCATGAGTGCGTGAGCCGCGGGGGGTGGTCGGTGAGTTCGGCCCGCCGGCAAATAGTTCTGGAAGATGGACGACCAACTTCTCTTTGACGAACTGCTCCTGGTCTCTAAGAAGCTCGGGGTCGAGGTTCGGGTCGAGTCTTTCGAGACGCCTGCAACGAGGGGTGGAGGTCTCTGCATCGTACGAGGCGAGAAGCTCGTGTTGCTCGACCGCAGCGCTCCACTTCCAGATCGCATCCTTGTCCTCGCTCGGGCGCTGTCCGAGCTCGTGAGCGAGACGGTCTACATGGCGCCTGAGGCCCGAGAGCTCATCGAGGGAATCCAGGGCATCTCGCATCCCCGGAAACCATGACTTTGTGCATGGGGACTGCCCCCGGATCAGACCGATCTAGGGATTTTTTGACGGTTGTGCAGACTGTCACAAAGTTAAAAATACGCCCTTGATTCTATCTGACGGGTGGACTACTATGCGCTGAGTTTTGATATGGCCTCCTAACCCGTCCGGGCCTTAGGGAGGAGGGGCCGGATGCCTCGCTCTTTAGCCCTCTTTGATAGAGTGGCGCCCCCGGTGCGACCGATTACGGTTCAGCGGGGGCGTCTGTGTTTGGGTTTTGGAGCACGCGGGGTCAGCAGGGCAGGTTCGCTTCGCTGCGAGGAGAAATTCCATGATTCACACGCGCATTTGCGATCTTCTCGGCATCGTTCATCCGGTCGTCCTCGGCGGCATGGGCACGGCGACCTCGGCGCCGATCGTGGCGGCCGTCTCGAACAGCGGCGGCCTCGGCATTCTCGGTACGTCTACGCTGAACAGCGCGCAGCTTAAATCCGAAGTGGAAGCGATCCGCCGCGCGACGGCCAAGCCGTTCGGCATCAATCATCTCCTCTTTGAAGTCGACGAGGAGCGCTTCTCCGTCACGATCGAGTCGCGGTCACAGGTGGCCTCTTTCGCCTGGGCCAGGCCCGATCAGGATCTGCGCTCCTACTTTCAGCGCGCGCATGACGCCGGATGCAAGGTGATGTACATGGCCGGCGAGGTCGGCGAATGCCTCAGGGCGGCGGCTGCGGGCGCGGACGTGATCGTGGCGCAGGGAACCGAGGCCGGAGGCCACGTCGTGTGGATGGCCTCGATGCCTCTGGTGCCGATGGTGGTGAAGGCCGTAGCGCCTCTGCCGGTTCTTGCCGCGGGCGGCATTGCCGACGGACACGGGCTGGCCGCCGCGCTCGCGTTGGGCGCCGATGGGGTTCTCGTCGGCACACGCATGATGGCGACGCACGAGGCGCCGCTTCATCCGAATTTCAAGCAGGCAATCATCAAGAGCGACGGCCACGATACCGTGCTGACGGAGATTCCGGACATCGCCTCGGGCCGCGTCTGGCCTGGAGCGATGTCGCGCGCGCTGCGCAACGCCTTTATCGAGCGATGGGCTGGAAAAGAATGGGCGCTGCGACGCGACTATCGCGAAGCCTGGAAGGCGGTGCTCGAAGCGCGGAAAAACGGAGACGCCGATAACGCGCCGCTTCTCATCGGGCAGGACGCCGGTCTGGTCGATTCGATTAAGCCGGCGGGCGAGATCGTCGAAAGCATGGTGGCGGAAGCGGAAGAGATTATCAAAGGCCGTTTGAGCAAGCTCGTGCGGAGCCGTTGAAAATCCCGTATTAGAACGTGTGGTTGTTGGGTGTTTGAAGAAACAAGAGAAGTCAGTAGAAGGAACTTACTGATCTAGAGAGTGCGAGGGTGCCAGTCTTTTAGAGCGGCTACTCTCGGACTAGACTTCGCATCGTAGACCGTCTTTTGTCGAGCCTTTCCGATAAAATCTCTT
>JAHFAP010000083.1:0-2529 GCA_023250495.1 Deltaproteobacteria bacterium
GCGGAAAATTCACAAAGGCAAACTAGAGCCTTTCTTTCCCGCCGTCAATCTCTGGATTTACTTTCCATTTGCTTGTTGGTATCAGTAGGGTGTTTGTTAACGGGTCAATAGCGCTGCATCACGCAGCTACCGGCAGCCCTGACGGGAGGAATCGTTTCGTATGGCTTATTACCGAGACCTGAGAGAGCACCTGGAGGCTCTGGGCAAGGCCGGTCTGTTGGTCAAGATCGACGAGGCGATCAACAAAGACACCGAGCTGATGCCACTGGTCCGCTGGCAGTTCCGCGGGCTTTCGGAAGAGGAGCGGCGCGCTTTTCTTTTCACCCACGTCACCGACGTCAAGGGGAGAAAATATGATATCCCGGTGGCGGTCGGTTGCCTGGCGGCGTCGAGGCAGATCTATGGCTTCGGTCTCCAGTGTAAACCCGAAGAGATCGTTGACCGCTGGACCAGGGCTGAGGCCGCGCCTATCCCGCCAACGGTAGTCGAGAACGGGCCGGTGCACGAAGAGATCCACATCGGCTCTTCGCTCACGGAGAAAGGCGGGCTCGGGGAGTTCCCGATTCCCATTTCGACGCCGGGCTTCGACTGCGCGCCTTACACCACAGCCTCTCACTGGTTCACCAAAGATCCCGAGACCGGAAAGATCAACATCGGGAACTATCGGGGCCAGATCAAGAGCCCGACGCGCACCGGAGTTTTTCTAAGTTCCAGCAACCACGGCGGCTACCACTGGCGGAAATGCAAGGCAAAGGGGATTCCGCTTGAGGCCGCGCTGGTGATCGGCGCGCCGCCGCCCGTGGCCTATACCGCTCCGGCGCGCGTGCCGCTCGGCGTCAGCGAGCTGGACATCGCCGGCGGACTTGCGGGAAGCCCGATCGAAGTGGTGCGCTGCAAGACGGTCGATCTTCTCGTCCCCGCTCGCGCGGAGATCGTCATCGAAGGAGAGATCTCGACCGAATGGATCGAGCCCGAGGCGGCCTTCGGCGAATCGACCGGCTACATCGGCGAAAAGATGCTCAACCCCTACTTCGATGTCAAATGCATCACCCACCGAAAGAACCCGATCTTCGCCTGCATCGTGAGCCAACTGCCGCCGAGCGAATCGAGCGTCATGCGTCAAGTCTCGGCGGAGGGAAACTATCTCCGCTTTCTCCGCGATCAGTGCAACATCCCCGGCATCCTCGAAGTGGTCTTTCACACTATCGCCGTGCGCCAGATCTGCATCATCCGCATGAAGAAAATGAACGCCGCCCACGTCTGGCAGGCGCTGCACAGCATGGTCGGCTTTCACCCCGCCACCGGTAAGATCGTGATCGCGGTGGACGAAGACATCAACCCGCGCAATCTCGACTCGCTCTTCTGGGCCTTGGCATTTCGCATGCAGCCCCATCGGGACACGCTGATCATCCGCAACCGCACTCCTTCGATGGATCCTTCCGCGGCGCCGCCGGGCAAGCTGGAAATCGGCGTCGATGAGATGAGCGGCTGCTCGGCTATTCTCATCGACGCGACGCGCAAGTGGGACTATCCGCCGGTGTCGCTGCCAAAGCGCGAGTTCATGGAGCGGGCGAGACAGATATGGGAGCGGCTGGAGCTGCCCAAGCTGCGGCCCCAGGAGCCGTGGTACGGATACAATCTCGGCTCATGGTCTGAAGAGGACGAAGAGGAGGCCGAGCTCGCCTTGAAAGGTGAACACTACCAGACCGGCGAGAAGGCGGTGAAGCGGCGGGTGCCGGTCAAATAGGGGACGAGAAGGAGCAGTAAAGATGATCGAAGGCAAGCCGATGTCCCAGCAAGAGGCGAAGCGAATCGTGGACGAGCTCTATCGCAAGATGCACGAGCGCTGGAAGGAGAAAGTCAGCCAGAGTCTCCTCATGCGGCGGCTTCAAGAGGGAACCCTCCCGCTGGAAGCGATTCGTCTTTACTACCGGAACTGGGCAGCCTTTGTGCTGACGATCAACACTCTCGGTTTGGCGGTCTATTACAAGCAGATCGACTTCCTGAAAAAAGATTTGCGGCTGATGCGGATGTTTGCCTCCAAATTGGTGGATGAGTTCGGCAAGCCGGAGCCGCCGGGCCATATCCTGGTCCTCGTACAGACCGGCAAGGCGCTCGGGTTGACGGAGAGAGAAGTGCTGGATACGCCGCAGCTTCCGGCGGCGCGCGCGCTGGGCGACTTTCACAGGGTGGTCGTGTGGGACGGCGGCATCGGTGACTACTGGGCGTCGGTGGTTTGGGAAGAGGCGATGGGATATTTTTCCCAGGATTGGCGCGAGGCGTTGCTGAAAAAATATCAATTGAACCTCAGCGGTGTCGTTTACTACACCACCCACTACGAGGCCGACCTCAAGGAGCACGAGGGGACCGCCTCGCACGCCTCCATCGTCCGCGGGGTGCTGGAATATATGTTGGAAAAGGGCTACGTGGATGAGCGCATCGGTTTCGGGTTGGAGTATTGCGCCGTGACGCCGTGCGATCTCAATGCGCTTATGCTGCAGGGAGTGCTGGACGCGTTGGGAATAAAGT
>JAHFAP010000083.1:2629-5504 GCA_023250495.1 Deltaproteobacteria bacterium
CTCGACGTGGAGCTGATCTCGATCCAGGGCCAGCCGGCGGTCGCGGCGCTGATCGCGGGAGAGATCGACCTGCTCTATTGCATCCCGCACAACGTCATCAGCGCGATGGCCGGCGGCGCGGATCTGCTTTTCATCGCCAGCATCTACAATCGGATGCAGTACCGCATCGTCGCGGCGCCCGGCATCGAGATGGCCGAGCAGCTCAGGGGCAAAATCGTCGGCGTGGCCCGCGTCCACGATGTCTCCCATTTTTATATGCGCTTGGGCTTGCAGCGCCTGGGCATGAATCCTGAGCAGGACATTCGGGTGATTTCCGTCGGCGGACAGAACGACCGGGTGCTGGCGCTGAAGAGTGGGCGCGTGGCGGCGACGATCGTCAACCCGGCCAACGCCCTGATCCTGGAGAAGGCCGGATTCAAGACCGTGCTCGATCTGGAATCGCTCGGCTTCCCGGTCGTCGGCAATACCATGGCTGTCAGGCGGAACATGGTGAAGGAGCGCAGAGCCACGCTGGTCAAATTTCTTCGCGCCTTCATGGCGGGAGTCAAGAAGATCCAGAGCGAGCCGGAGCTGAGCAAGAAGGTCCTGGCGCGATATCTGAGACTGAAGGACGGGGATGTCATCGAGGAGAATTACCGCTTCAATTCGGGGCAGCTTCTCGAAAGCGTCCCGGCGATTCCGCTGCAAGGGCTGCGCTACGCCGTGGATTCGCTGATTCCCACGGTCCCCGCGGCAAAGGGTTTGAAGGCGGAGTCGTTGATCGAGACGAGCATTCTCGATGAGGCGGTGAAGGGAGCCCATTAGCCGGCTTCATACTAGGCGCGCGCAGGAAAGTTCCATGAGTGATGGAAAGAATTTCGCTTGGTTTTTGCTGATAGCCTTCCTGCTGAGCCCACTTCATTCGCAGGCCGCGGAAAGAATCACTGCCGTCTACACCAGCATCACGGGCGCCTATGCGCCGCTCTGGGTGGGAAAAGAGAAGAAGCTCTTTGACAAGTACGGCATCGAAGCGAGCGTGGTTTACGTGCGCGGGACGATCCCCACCTCGGCCGCGCTGGCCAACGGCGAGATCGACTTCATTCAGGCCGGGGCCTCGACTTACATTCCGTACGCCGCCAAAGGTGGAGACGTGGTGCTGCTCGGTTGCCTCTCCAATATTGTTCTGGACTACGTTTTGCTGGTTCATCCTTCGATTCGTAGAGTGGAAGAGCTGCGCGGAAAGCCGGTCGGCATCAGCCGCGCCGGCGACCAGACCTTCTATTATATCCGTGAGATCCTGAAGAGAAACGGCATGGGGATCAAGGACGTCCGCTTCGTCCAGACCGGTCAACAACCCGAGCGCATGGCGGCGCTGCGCCACGGGCTGGTCGTCGCCACGATCTTAAACACGCCGAACAATCTGGCGCTGGAGCAAGAGGGCTTTCGCCGCCTGCTCGAGATGGAGGAGATGAAGATCCCGGCCGGAGTGCGCTGCCTGATCACGACGCGAAAATTTCTCCGCCAGCGCCCGGTGGCGGCGGAGAATTTCGCCAAGGGTTGGCTTCACTCGGTGCGCTTCATCCAGACGCAAAAGAAGGAGACGATGGCGATCATCGGCAGGTACACGAACAACAGCAGCGCCGAGCAGTTACAGGACGCCTGGCAGAGCTTGACCTATAAGACCGAGATTCCCCCATACGTCTCCGTTCAGAAGCTTCAGGAGCAGATACAAATGTTGGCGGAAGACCAGCCGGAGATCCGCAAGCTCGAAGCGAGCAAGATGGTGGACAACAGCGTTCTCAAAAAGCTTGACGTGTCCGGCTGGATCAAAGGGCTATTCCAATGAACCCTCACCCTTCCCTCTCCCGCAAGCGGGAGAGGGCGAGGGTGAGGGTCTGGAGGCATTTATGGGCAATAAAGTGCGCGAGTTCATGACTCACAGAGATCCGGACGAGCACATCTGGGTCGAGCGGGACGAGGATGCGCTTATCGGCACGGTCCGCGCCGGCCAAAGGCCGATGCCGCGCATTCGGGTCTTCGACCTGCTGCAGAGCGAGGCCGGTCCATCGCAGGCGCTGGTGTGGGACGGCGCGACTTTAAGAATCGCGGCGGAGCAGGTCAAAGGAAAAGAGCGCGGGCTGACCCGCGCCGCGGATTATGATCTGATCTTCTTTCAGTTCTCCGGCTCGTGCGCCATCGAAACCGAGTACGGCGCTGTCGAGCTCGAGCCTGGAGAGGTGGCGCTGATTCCGGCGGGGATCGCGCACAGATCCACGGGCAAGGGGGAATGTCTGCGTCTGCGCGCTATGTCGAAGGAAGCGGTGAACCTCGGTGTCGATCCGGAGAAACCCTTGACCGAAAGCCGATTCAAAGTCGTCCACTCCGACCCGCTCCCCTCGCACAACGGCGCCTCTGCTGCGGATGATGACCGCGTCCTGGAGCACCTGAGCTTTTGGGACCCGACGTCGGATATCTGGATCGAGCGCAAGTGCTCGGAGCTGATCGGCTGCGTCAAAGAGGGGGGGCGCGGGCTCAAGAAAATCCGCGCCTTCGATTATTTCACCGGCATGACCGGCAAGGGCGGCGCGCGGGCGCCGGTGCTGTACACCGGCAATGAATTCCGCATCGACGTTTACAACCTGGAAGGGCAGCAGCGCGGGTTTCATCGCGGCCTCGACGAAGACGAAATCTGGTTCCAGTTCCGCGGCCACGCGGCCAACGATACCGAATGGGGAATCGTCGAGCTCGACCCAGGGGAGATGTCTTACGTCCCGCGCGGCATTTCGCACCGGATCAACGGCGGCAAGGGCTTTTTGCGCATGGTATTTTACAGCCGCCATCTGGTTCACCCGAAGGCTTTCAACAGCTCCGCGGGAAGGCGGACGAGCTTCGAGGT
>JAHFAP010000083.1:5604-11784 GCA_023250495.1 Deltaproteobacteria bacterium
GAGACCGGCGCTACCGGAACGTCAGGCAGGAGATGGCGCGCAGAGGGATCGACTGTCTGCTGCTGCCGGCGAACAGCGGCCGCTGGGAGCAGTTGCAGGCCGACTCCCGCTATCTCTCGTCCATCGGCGGCTTTGCCACGGAGGTTTTCACGGTCTTTCCGCTCGAAGGCGAGGTGACGGCTTACGTCTTCAACCGCGCAGGCTGGTGGAAGGGCGCGCAGAAATGGGTGCGGGACGTGCGCGACGGCCACAATCACTGGGCGGAGAACGCTATCGAACGGCTGAAAGAGATCGAATTTCAGAAGGGGACTATCGGTATATCGGGTCTCTCTGGTCTTTTTCGCGCGCCTGACGGGATCATCCCCTACACGACGGTAGCCAAGCTGCAGGAGAGCTTCCCCCAGGCGAAGATCGTCAACGCCACGGAGCTGATGCAGGAGATCCGCGCGATCAAAAGCGTGGAGGAGATCTCCTTCCTCGAGCGCTCGGCTGCGGTCATAGAACGGGTGATCGCGACGATGAGCGAAGTCGCTCGCCCCGGGATAACGGAGAGGGAACTTTACGCGGCGATGATGCAGACGATGCTCAGCAACGGCGGCGAGCTGCCGACGCTATTTTTTCTCGGCAGCGGGCCGGAGGTGAGCAGCAGCTCCTTTGTTCCAACCAACCGGGCGCTGCAAAAAGGCGACCGCATTGTCAACGAGATCGAAGCGAAGGTCGGAGGCTACGCGGCGCAGGCGGTAAGTCCGCTGTTTCTCGGCAAGCCTCCTGCTGAGTATCAGCGCATGGTCGAGCTTTCGGCGCAGTGCTTCGGCGCTATTCTGCAAAGAATGCGGCCGGGCGCGACCTTCGGCGAACTTTTCGACGTGTACACTGAAACGATAGAGCGCGTCGGGCAGGGGAAGTACGTCTGGAGCCATCCCATGATGCACGCGCGCGGCTTGGGCGACGACGGCCCGGCGCTACTAGGTGACAAGGACCTGGAGCGCTTTCGCCGGATCGAGCTGCAAGCCGGCATGGTTTTCATCTTGAAGCCACAGGTCCGCGCCGCCGGCGGCAAGGACCGCGCGAGCATCGGGGATACGGTCGTGGTCACCGAGGGCGGCGCGCGGCGTCTGGGCAAGCGCGAGCTTCGATTGATCGCGAAGGATTGAGTCCCTGGTGCTGTCGCGGCGTTTGTCTTTCTTTTTTCTCATCGTCTCCCTTTTCCTCTCTCCGACACTCTGGGGCCAGGAGAGGGAGCGACTCAGAGTGAGCACGCTCTTTATCGGCTCATCCCTTCTTCCCTTCTGGATCGCCCAAGATCGTGGCTATTTCGCTCGGGCGGGCGTCGAGGTCGAATTGATCTGGATGCAGTCAAGCCTCTCGACGAGCGCCCTGCTGGCCGGGGAGGTCGATTTGATCTTCGGGACTCCTCAGGTGACGCTTCCGGTCCTGGCGACAAAAAATCCTCCTCCCCTCGCGACCGTTGCGGCTTGGGGCTCATCGTCGGAGCACTGGTTAGTGGTCAATCCCTCTATCAAGTCGGTAAAGGAGCTGGAAGGTAAGGCGCTCGCGACAAGCAGGCCGAAATCCGCAGATCACGGTTACGCTATAGCCATTCTCGAGCGAGACGGGGTGGACCCCAATCGAGTTATTTTTCTTTCCGCCGGCGGACAGGCCGGGCGGATGGCGGCCGTGGAATCCGGCAGAGCCAGCGGCAGCGTCTTCAACCGGTATCATACCCTCCTGCTCAAGAAAAAAGGTTTTCGCGATATCACCAAACTGGAAAAGCCAGACTATCCTTTTCCTCCCTCAACTCTTTTTGTTCGTAAAGACGCTCTCCAGACCAAGCGGAAATCCCTGAAGGCCTTTCTCTCGGCGTTGATGGAGGCGACCGAAAGGCAGAAAAAAGACCGGGAACTTTGCCTCCGGCTCATTCGTAAACAGCTGCGTCTGGAGGACCCCGAGATTATAGAAACCGCTTACGAGGACGGGATGACCTTATCTTACCCTTATTTTACGGAACGCCAGTTCCAGGTTGCGCTCGATCTCATGGGCAAAAGCCTGGGTCAGGCCGTCGATCTTTCCTACAAGCGAGTAGTCGATCACAGTCTGCTCGAAGAAATCGCGCGGTCCGCTTCGACTCCCAAGTAGGCCCCTCTGCAACGGAGCCAACCCTGCCTTGACCGATATTTTTGTCTGGACTAGACTGCGTTCGCCTGGGCCTCAAGACACCATCGCCGTGGCCCAAAATCGTTTGTGAACAGCTTGTTGATCGAAGTCCGCTCAAGGAGTCTCGGCTTCAACAGCAAAAGCGATAAGACGTGAAGAAGGAGGGTCTTATGCAACCCAAAGTGGATCATTTGGCATTCGTGGTCAAAGAGCTGGAGCGCTCGGTGAAGTTTTACCAGGAGGTCTTTGGCGGCGAGGTGGGACGGTCGCGAGGATTCGATGAGAAAGACCGAAAGGCGGGCCGCCCGACCCATACCCTGGTCAAAGTCGGCGATTACGGTTTTGACCTCTTCGTAGAGGACCCCAAAGATCCCCCAAAGCCCCGGGCCCGCTTTTTCCATTTCGCCTTCAGCATCCGACCTGAGGAGATCGACGAGGCCTTACTACGTTTGCAAAGGCTCAACATCCCCTTCGACGGCCCGAAGGTTCACGGTGGATCGACGAGCATCTCTATCTACTTCTCCGATCCCGACGGCTATCAGTTGGAGTTCTCGGCAAAATTTCCCGACGCGGAAGCACACAAACGAGAGATGCAGCGGCTCGGGGCTACCTACGGAGGGGCAGGGACGAAAAGCTATGAGTGGACTGGCTGAGCGGGCTTTAGAGAGCGCCATTTTTTTATTTCTCGGCTGGCTGCTGGCGTTTTTGCCCGAAGTGGGTATGGCAGCCCAGCCCAAAGATGCCGAGGAGGTCTGGAGAGCGCTCGAGAAGCTCGCGCCCGCGGAGCGGGAGAAAAAACTGACGGAGGGCGCCAAGGCCGAAGGGGAGATGGTCTGGTATACCAATACCGGGCTGGAGAACGCTACCAGTTACATTCAGACTTTCAAAAAGGCCTATCCGTTCGTCAATACCAAGCTGTGGAGAGGCAAGAGCCGGGATGTAACGGAGAGGGTGATCACCGAGGCGAGAGGAGGCTTGTATCTCGTCGATGTAGTCAAGCCGACGACCGATCTTTTGCCTCCCCTGTTCGAAAGGAACCTCCTTGGTCGATACGAGTCACCTATTCGAGCTTCTTATGCGGCCCACGCGAAGGGCCCTCTTTGGACCAACATGAACTATGCGTTCCGGGTTTTCGGCTTCAATCCCAGAAAAGTTTCGCGACAAGAGGTTCCAAAGAGCTGGGACGAGTTGCTTCATCCGCGCTGGAGAGGGGAGATCCTTTTCGATGAATCCTCCCTGGAAGAGGTCATCGCTTTGGTTGCCGCCTGGGGAAGAAAAAAAACGGTCGACTATTTAACCAAGCTCAGTGATCAGCAGCTCCTTGTTCGTCGGGGGCGCGACAGTTTGGCCCAGTTATTAATCGCCGGCGAGGCTCCGCTTGCTGTCACTATTTATGCTTACAGCGCCGAAAGCCTCGGCGCGATAGGGGCGCCTATCGATTGGGTGGCGCCGGATTTGATCCCAACATTGCTTTATCCTTTAACCATGGCGCGCTACGCGCCCCATCCTTACTCTGCCGCTTTGTTCTATGACTTTCTTCTTTCTGACAATGGCCAGCGGATGATCGCCAACGAGGGAAGGCTGGTTGCCAATCCGAAGATCGAGCCCGTCTATTCTCGCATGAGAGAGCTGCGCGGATTTCTTGGCACGCCTAGAGTGCATCTGAATACCGTCGAGGATGCAACGCGATACCACAAAGAAGGCCTACAGATCCTGGACGAAGTGGTGCTCAAAAGAAGGAGGTAGGAAGATGTTCGGCGCAGAGACGCTCGACCACGTTGGCATTCCGGTGCGAGATTTGGAACGGGCGGAAAAGTTTTATATGGAGATTGTCGGCCTTCCTATTCTTACTCGGCGGAAAAATGCCGATGGCTCTCCCCGGCATACCTACGTGCTCGCGGGCGAGAACATTATCGGGTTGAATCTTCCCGGCGTCCAGGTCCCGCCTTCTCCCAGCGGCGCGCCGCGCTACGCCATCGCGGTCGAATCCGAGACGAGGTTCCAAAGCACAGTCGAGAAAATCAAGGAAGGCCGGGTTAAGTCCGGCGAGATTGAGGAGGGTCAGTCGGACTCGCCGCTGATAAGATCCTTTTGTTTTGACGATCCAGACGACAATCATATGGAGATCTGCCTGCGCCGCGACGGCCCCGGAGGGACCTATCTGAGTCATGTCGTCTTTGAGGCCGCGGATTTAAGCCGCGCAGCGCGATTTTATTCGCAGGCGCTGGGAGTCGAAGCTCTGCCCGACGATCGCGGCGAGAAGCTCTTTAAATTCAGGAATCACCAGATCCTTGGACTCAAGGCGGTCGCGGCGCTTTCCGAGCGGACCAGGAAGCACGGCCGGGCAGTGCATGTCGCCTTCAACGTGACTCAAGAAGATTTCGACCGTATGGTCGCCCTCATTACGGAAATGGGAGGCCGCTCCCTGGGAGATCACCGCGCGGAGGATGGTCTTCGGCCTCCCGGAGAGCGGAGCCTTTATTTCTTCGACCCGGACACCAACTATCTTCAGATCACCGCCCACGGAGAGGAAAACTGGGACCTGCTTTCGGATGAGGAGAAATGGCGCCGGATCACCGAGAACCGAAAGAAGCGAGGGCAGGGCATCTCCAGTTTTGATGCGGGTAAAAAAGTTCCAGGGTAAGGAAGCTGCGATGGAGAAGCCGATCATCCCGACTTTTTCTCAGGCGGAGAGAGAAAGGCGCTGGGGCCTTGTGCGCGCTCAAATGAAAGAGGCCGATTTGGATGCGCTGATCTCTCTTCCTAACCAGGGTCACTGGGATCAATTCGGGGCCGATGCGCGCTACCTGACGCAGGTCGGTGGTTTCCAAACCGAAGTGGCCGTGGTTTTCCCGTGGGAGGCCGAAGTCACGGCGGTGGTCAGAGGTCCCAACGAGGTCGAATGGTGGGGGCTGGCACAGGAATGGGTCGGCGATATTCGTCCTTCGCGCCGCTCCTACGGCGAGCCGATCATCCAGTGCCTGAAGGAAGTCCGGGCCGAAAAGGTCGGTGTGATTGGCCTTAGCGGTTTGGTGCGAGCGCCTGAAGGAGTCGTTCCCTGGGGTATTTATGAGAAGATTCGCGCTGCCCTTCCTCAAGTCCAATTTGAAAATGCCACCGATCTCCTCCAAGAAGTCCGCTGGGTCAAAAGCGGGGAGGAGATTGCTTTTATAGAGAAGGCGGCAGAGATCATCGGCAACGCCATAGAGCTCCTCGTCGCGCTGGCGGAGATAGGAATACCTGAGAACCATCTGCTCGCCGAGATGCTAAAGGAAATAGTAAAACGGGGCGGCGAGCCCATTACGATGCTTCTCTTTGGCGCGGGAGGACCGGAGGTTCCTTGGGCCCAGAGAGTGGTGACGACTCGGCCCCTTAAAGCCGGCGACCTTATCAATACCGAAGTAGAAGCGAAATATGGCGGCTATATCGCCCAAGCGTTACAACCGATTTCCCTCGGTCCTCGGCCAAAGGAGCTGGAAAAGATTTTCGACACGACGAAGATCATTTTTGAAAAGATGTTGAAGGTCCTTCAACCCGGCGTCACCTTCGGCGAGGTCGTCGCCTTTTACCAAGATGAAGTGAAGGCGGCGGGATACGAGCCGGACGGAGCTCTCATGCATGGTCGGGGATTGGGTGAGGACGCCCCCATGCTTTGGGGCGCGGTGAGGAACTTTGCCGAATCCCAAGGAAAGCTTAAGCAGGGGCATGTCTTTATCCTTAAACCCGCAGCCAGAAAGGGAGAGATGAGAGATTCTATTCGCGCCGGCGACACGGTCGTGATTGAGGCGGACGGCGCCCGGCGCCTGGGCAAGCGGGAACTCAAATTTATCGCGGTAGAATGATGGATAACAGACGGACAATTAATCAGTGTCTCAGAGGAAACTGCTCCTCTTTAGCTGTCATTCTGAGGCGAAGCCGAAGAATCTGCAGTAAGGCAACCGCGAGATCCTTCGCTTTCGCTCAGGATGACAAAAAGCATAGAAGTTAAGGTCCAAGTCGGCCATGGCATTGCTGCTCACGCGCCAG
>JAHFAP010000276.1 GCA_023250495.1 Deltaproteobacteria bacterium
CGCCTTCGTGAGATGTCCCAGAGCGGACTTAAAATCCTTGGCTTCAACCGCCTTCCGGCCGGCTTCGAGGTTAGGATTCTGAGGCCGCGGCTTGGGCTCGGGCATGTCGGCCCGCGCCGAATGCGACAAGAAAGCCAAACTGAGAACAACGGCGATAATGCTCAATACCGATTTCATAGGCATACCTCCTTCTTCGGAACGACTGGACAAACGCGAACTGCCTTGGCCGGCTCGAACGAAACGAAAAAACCGGGCCGGCCGGTTCCGATCCTCCAGAGTCTCTTACTCTAAGATCGCTAAGATATCAAAGGCAGAGCCCTGTCGGGCTACGCCCAGGCCTTGACCGTTTTGAACCGTTTGAACGTTTTGAACGATGGGCAAAGTTCAAACCGTTTAAATCGTTTAAGCCGTGTCAGACCAGGCCCATCGGCCGCAGCCAAGAGCACGCTCGGTCACGAGCACGAGCCACGACCCACCACGGGTTGACAGAGCATCTCTTTCCGATTACCTGTATCCCTTCAGCACCATTGCAAAGGAAACGAGATGGCCGTGGCGTACGACGACCGCAGCGTGAAGCCGATGAGCGCCAGCCTGATGCGGGCAAAAATTGCCACCCGGGTCGTGGCGGGACTCTATGAGGCGGTGCCGACCCTCATGACCAGCGCCGTGCGCATGAGTGTCGAGCTGCCCGGAAGCTCGCGGCAAGCCGGACCGCCCTATCCTTTCACCTTCGCGGTCAGCCCGGCATGGTGCAGCGGACTCAAAGGAGCGCGGCTGGTGGGATCGGGAAAACTCGATATCGCCTGGATCAATCCTTCGGTCATCACTACGATGGCCCACCTCGGAAAGGGACCGTTCCGCCACCCCTATCCGATACGAGCGCTGGCGGTCTTCCCCTCCTGGGACCGCCTGGTCGTGGCCGT
Organism: Deltaproteobacteria bacterium; assembly: GCA_023250495.1. Taxonomy (GTDB): domain Bacteria; phylum Desulfobacterota; class Binatia; order UBA9968; family UBA9968; genus JAHFAP01. Next base: position 924 of record JAHFAP010000276.1, read on the forward strand.
GGCCGGGAATCTAGCCATTCGATCGATGGAAGAGCTTAAAAAAAAGCGCCCCGTGCTCCGCGCCTCGGTGGCGGCCAACGATTGCGTCGATTTCGCCATCGGCGCCATGCTTAAAGCTCACGGCCTCAGGCTGGACTCTTTCATCGAATGGGGCGGCGCCGTCGAGCCGGTGGAGAGACCCAGCAACCCGCGGCGGCGAGATGGGATTATCTCCGGGGAGATCAACATGGTCATCGACGAAGGATTGGATTCCTGGGGAGAAGTAGCGCTCAAGCATGGAATGGTCTTCTTGCCTTTTTCGCAGCAAGCGCTGGTCAAGCTGGAGCGCTACGGCTTCAGCCGGGCCCCACTGGCCGGCGGCAGGCTAAAGGGGACTCTCGATGGGTCGGCCGAAGTCGTCGACTATAGCGGCTGGCCCATCATCACGCACGCGGATCTGCCGGAGGAGCTGGCCTATCAGTTCGTCGCCGCGCTGGAGCGCATCCGCGAGGAGATTCCCTACGACTCCGCCCAGGTTCCGCCCATGTCTTCTTTTTGTCGGAGCACTGAAGAGGGGCCTCTGGATATTCCGCTCCATCCCGGCGCGGAGCGCTACTATCGCGAGCGCGGATATCTGTAGAGAGAAAGGGGCGCAAATGGAGAAGTTAACCGAGCAGAGCTTGAAGGCGTTGCTGGCCCAGGCGGGCCTCGATCCTAAAGAAGGCGACTTAGAGCGCTTCGGGAAGCTCCTGGATACGTACGTCGCGAGTCTCAAGGCGCTCCACTCCGTCGATCTTGCCGACGAGGAGATCGCGCCTACCTTTCATCCGGAATCGACGACGAAGTAGGAGAGCTGTCATGTCTGCACAAGAGAAGCCACTGTTTCATCTCACCATCCACGAGGCGCAGAAGCTCATTCAGAGCCGCGCGCTTTCCCCGGTCGAGCTGACCCGCGCCATCCTCAAGCGGATCGAAGCCGTCGACGGGCGACTGCACGCCTATTTGAATCTTATGGCTGACAGCGCTCTGGCCGAGGCGCGCGTCGCCGAGGCGGAAATTCTTCGGGGCGATTACAGGGGTCCGCTGCACGGCATTCCTGTGGCGGTAAAAGACCAACTGGACGTCGCCGGTGCGCCCGCGGCGATACGAAGCAGCAAGCCTCAGCGATCCGAGGATTCAACCGCGGTTCACAAACTAAGACAGGCCGGGGCGGTGATGCTCGGCAAGCTCACCATGAGCAGTCTCCCCAGTGACCCGCCTCAGCCGCGCAATCCGTGGAACACCGATCATATCACGGGCGGGTCGAGCACAGGTCCGGGCGCGGCCGTGGCCGCGGGTCTCTGCATGGGCGCGCTCGGCGAAGATACCGCCGGCTCGATACGAAACCCGGCCTCGCTGTGCGGCATCGTCGGGCTGAAACCGACCTATGGCCGGATCAGCCGCCACGGGCTTGCGCCGCTCTGCTGGTCACTGGACCACTGCGGCCCTATGACCTGGGTCGTCGAGGACTCGGCTCACATGCTTCAGGCGACCGCCGGTTACGATCCGAAAGATCCGACCTCGATCAGCGCCCCGGTTCCTGATTACGCCGCGGCTTTGAGAGAAGATGTGAAGGGCATGGTCATCGGCGTTCCCCGCCACTTCATCGAAGACTGCCGGGTTCGCACCGATCCCGAGATTCTCCCGCTTGTTGATAAAGCGATTCGGGAGCTGGAATCATTGGGGGCGCGCATCGAAGAGGTCAAGCTGCCGACATTTAAGCTGGCAACGATTGCGAACGCGGTGATCTACTACAACGAACACTTTGCGGCGCACAGGAGCGAAGCCAAGACCATCATAAAGAACGCCGCGACGTCGCTGCGGGCGAGAATATACTTAGGCCTGCTCACGAGCGCGGCCGACTACATTCAGGCGCAGCGAATCCGCAGCAGAGTCAGGCGGGAATGCGCCGAGGTCTTCCGCAAGGTGGACCTGTTGGCCCTGCCCTGCCAGTTGAAGCCCGCCCCTACGTTCGAAGAGAGCGGCCCGCTGGACACCCTGTATAAACATTTGGCCGCGGAGTACCACGCGCCGTTCAACCTCGCAGGACTCCCCGCGATTTCCATTTCCTGCGGCTTTTCCCGCGCTCACCTTCCGGTGGCATTGCAGCTCGTAGGCAAGCCGTTTGACGAACCCACCGTCTTGCGCGCCGCCTACACTTACCAGCAGCGCGCCAGGTGGTACGAACAGCGGCCGCCGATTTGAACTTAGGCATGAGGCATGAGCCGTGAGGCGTGAGCGGGAAACTCTTGCCAACGCCTATTTCCTATAAAGCGCTCCAATGAATCCGCTCTGCTCGATCCGTTTCACAAACGACGGATCGATAATCAGATTCGGATCGGTCTGCTTTGCTTGGGGGTATTCCAGCGATATGATTTCCAACGCGGCCTTTATCACCTCTAATGAAGGAGACGGCACCTGTTCTAATCCGGCGCTCGTGTATCGATAGGTTTCCTCCAAAATATCATCGCTCGCGCCCCTCATGTATTTTTTCATGACCGCCAAGCTCTTCTCTTTGCTATTTTTAAAGATAGAGATCGCTTCGATCAGGGTTTTCAAGACCTTGTCCGTCAGTTCCGGATTTTTGCTGATGGTTTGTCTGAGCGTCGTGACGGTGTTGTAGGGGTACGTGATTCCCAGTTTGTCATAGTCCACTAACTCCCGGAAGCCCATTTTCCTTGCGACCAACGTGTACGGAATGGTAAGGGACGCCGCATCTACGATGCCCCGCTCCAAGGCCGGCAGAGTGAGGGCGGCCTCACCCATCGGCAACAGGTTCACGTCCCGGTCAGGCATGAGGCCCAATTTGCCGCGCAGGACGTACCTCACCATGGTGTCGGCGAACGCGCCTGGCCGGCCCGTCGCGATGGTCTTCCCTTTTAATTCCTCCGGGCTTTTGATTTCGGTCTTGGAGAAGATCGATGAGCCGACCTTATTGATGAACGTCAAAATGATGACCTGATCCTTGACTCCGACAGCGTGCGACGTCAGAGCCCCCGTTCCCGTCGCGACAACGAAAGGCGTCTCTCCGCTGACAAGCAACTGCTGTGGCCGTATCCGGCCCGCATATACGGCCTTCAGATCCAGGCCGTATTTTCTTCCCAATCGCTCTTCGA
>JAHFAP010000084.1 GCA_023250495.1 Deltaproteobacteria bacterium
CGGTAATCCCTTGAAAGTCTCCTACAGCTGCCCCTCCAAGTTTACTCGAGGCAGCGCTGCATCAGTCGGTCAAAGAATTCCAGCTTAAGTCGATCTTCTTCTGCGCGATTGTCAATGCTTATCGCTGCTTGATTTGCCTCGCAAAAGCGACCAGAATTTCCTCAATGAATCTGGTGGAAAAAGTACGAGGGTCCATTGAGAAGTACGCCATGCTCTCGCGCGGCGATGGTGTCCTGGTGGCGGTCTCCGGCGGGCCGGATTCGGTCGCGTTGCTGCACGTCTTGTGGAAATTGAGAAGTGAATTCGATCTTCGTCTCGAGGTGGCCCATCTCGAGCACGGCATTCGCGGCGAGGAGGCGCGGGAGGATGCGCGCTTTGTGGCTGAGATGGCCGATCAGTTGGCTCTTCGCTTTCATCTCAAAGAGGTGGAGCTTCCGAGAATCAAGGCCGAGAGAGGGAAAGGAAATCTCGAAGCGCTCTCCAGAGAGGAGCGGTATCGTTTTTTTGCCCAGGTAGCCAGCGAGCGAGCCATTCAGAGAATCGCCACAGCGCACACGCGCGATGATCAGGTCGAGACCGCTCTCATGTGGCTATTGCGCGGAAGCGGAAGGAAGGGGCTGGGTGGGATGGCGCCAGTTTCAACTCTGGCGGCAACGAAAAAGGGCGTTGTGCTCATTCGTCCTTTGATCGAGAGCTCAAGGGAAGAGATTGAAGACTATCTTGCGACCGAGAAGCTTCAGTACCGGGTGGATCGCACCAATCGCGATCCGGCTCTCCTGCGAAACTGGATCCGCCTTTATCTGCTGCCGCAACTCAGGGAGAGGATCGATCACCGCCTCGACGAAAGATTGGTTCGATTGGCCCGTCTGCTGCGTGAGGAGGAAAGCTTCTTGGAGGAGCTTTCACGGAGCCTGTTTCCACAGGTCGCACCCCAGGGAGAGCTGCTGCGCGGGCCGCTGTTGGAACAGCCTAAGGCGATGCAGCGCAGGCTGGTTCGCCTCTGGCTCGAACAGACTCTGGGAAGCCTAAGGGGCTTGGAGTTCGATCACGTCGAAGCCATTCTAGGCCTGATCTCCGGCGGCCCGCCCCAGGGTCGCGTCGCGGTTCCGCGGGGGCGGGAAGTGGTCAGACAGTATGAAACGCTCCGCTTGCAAAAGAAGAGCCGGAAGAGCCGCACCGCGTGCTACAGCTACACGTTTCCTTTGGAAGGCGAGCTGGCGATTCCGGAAGCCGGCGTGAAGATCGAGAGCGCGCGATGCGCGATTCCCGTCAGCTTTCCTCCTTGCGGCAGCATGGAAGCCCTTCTCGATCTCGCTTCTCTTCCCGCGACGCTGACCGTGCGCAATTTTCGCTCCGGTGATCGCTTCCAGCCGCTGGGGATGCAAGGGCACAAAAAAGTCAAAGATCTGTTCATCGAGAAAAAAGTTCCCTTGGAAGTGCGCTCGACCCTGCCGCTGCTGTTGGCCGGAGACGAGATTCTCTGGGTTCCCGGGTATGGCCGGAGCGAGATCGCCAAGGTCGGGTCGGCGACTAGAGAGGTCGTAAGAGTGAAGGTTTCAGCGATCAGCCATCAGCAGTCAGCCGGAGAATTTAGCTGAAAGCTGAGAGCTGAAGGCTGACGGTTATATATTGAACTAACCCATTGCGTGTGTTAGACTTTTTTTGGTTTGTGGCTTCGAAGGAGGTCTGGGTTGAATCAGATGTCGAAAAATCTGGCCCTTTGGCTGGTTCTGGTGCTGATTTTTCTCTTTCTCTTCAACATATTCAGTAAACAGCACGGGCGCGAGCCTGAGATTATCTTCAGCGAATTTATCGCGGCCGTGGACAGGGGAGAGATTCAGGAGGTGACCATCCAGGGGCACAACATTCAGGGGAAGTACCGCAACGGCGAGCGCTTCAAGACGTTCGCGCCGAACGACCCTGATTTAGTCAAAACACTGCGCGAAAAGAAAATGAAGATCGCGGCCAAGCCTGAGGACGAATCTCCCTGGTACATGGTGCTCCTCGTCAACTGGTTCCCGATGCTCCTGCTGATCGGCGTGTGGATCTTCTTCATGCGCCAGATGCAGGTCGGCGGGGGCAAGGCGATGTCCTTCGGCAAGAGCCGCGCGAAGCTCCTGACGGAGAACCAGCACAAGATGACTTTCAATGACGTGGCCGGCGTGGAGGAGGCGAAAGAAGAGCTGCAAGAGATCATCGCCTTTCTCAAGGACCCGAAGAAATTTACTAAATTGGGCGGCAGGATTCCCAAGGGTGTTATTCTTGTGGGCCCTCCGGGCACCGGAAAAACGCTTCTGGCGCGCGCCATCGCGGGGGAAGCGGGGGTCCCGTTCTTCAGCATCAGCGGCTCGGACTTCGTGGAGATGTTCGTGGGCGTCGGCGCCTCCCGCGTGCGCGATCTCTTCGTCCAGGGGAAAAAGAATGCCCCGTGCATCATCTTCATCGACGAGATCGACGCAGTCGGACGCCATAGGGGGGCCGGGCTCGGCGGCGGCCACGATGAGCGCGAGCAAACCCTGAACCAACTCCTGGTCGAGATGGATGGCTTTGAAGCGAACGAAGGGGTAATCCTGATCGCCGCGACCAATCGTCCGGATGTGCTGGACCCGGCGCTGCTTCGTCCGGGAAGGTTCGACCGCCGGGTGGTGGTGCCCCGGCCTGATGTCAAGGGAAGGGAAGGAATTCTGGCGGTGCATACGCGCAAAGTTCCTTTAGCCTCTGACGTTGATATCAGCGTATTGGCCCGCGGCACTCCGGGTTTTGCCGGAGCGGACCTGGAGAACCTGGTGAACGAAGCGGCTCTGCTGGCGGCTCGCAGCGGCAAGGAAAAGGTCGATATGAATGACTTCGAGCTGGCCAAGGACAAGGTGATGATGGGCTCGGAGCGCAAGAGCATGATCATCAGCGAGGAGGAGAAGCGCAACACCGCATACCACGAGGCCGGCCACACGCTGGTCGCCAGGCTCCTGCCGGGGACCGACCCGATTCATAAAGTTACGATCATCCCCCGCGGAATGGCGCTCGGCCTGACGCAGCAGCTCCCGATCGACGAGAAGCATACCTACCCCAAGGATTACCTACTCAACAATCTTGCGATCCTTTTCGGCGGGCGCGTGGCGGAAGAGCTGGTCCTCAAGCACATGACCACGGGCGCGGGCAACGATATCGAGCGCGCCACGGAGCTGGCTCGCCGGATGGTTTGCGAGTGGGGGATGAGTGAAAAGCTCGGGCCCATGACCTTCGGCAAGAAAGAGGAGCAGATCTTTCTGGGACGGGATTTCACCCAGCAACAGGACTATTCCGAGAGCACGGCCGTTGAGATCGATGCCGAGGTCAGGCGCATCATTCTGGCAAGCTATCAACGGGCCAAGGATCTACTGCATGCCAATCTCCACCTGCTGCACAAGATCGCCGAGAAACTCCTGGAGAAGGAGACATTGGACGGTGCCGAGATTGATGCCTTGGTGCAGGAGTTCGGGGGCAACGGCGGGAGTCCGATCTCTCCCTTGCCGGTTGCCGCAGCTCATGCCTGAATCGATCCTTTGAAGGATCGCCAGCTCTCCGAAATCCCATCCCTCAACTCAAGCGTCGGTTGTAGCTTTAAGGCAGAAGGCAATGGGCAATAGTCCTATGGATGGCCCCCCGGAATCTCGCACCAACCGATCTGATGCATCTCGCAGCGCTCCCGCGTTGGTGCTCGCGACTCGCCACGGGATGATCGACATGAGCCGGCGGACCGTCGTCATGGGAATCGTCAATGTAACGCCAGACTCTTTTTCCGACGGGGGAAGGTACTTGGATCCGGCCCGCGCCGTCGCCCATGGAGAGGAGATGGCGCGCGAAGGAGCCGACATCATTGATATCGGCGGAGAGTCCACGAGACCGGGGGCGCGGCCGGTCTCGGCTGAGGAGGAGATGGAGCGTGTGCTTCCGGTGATCCATAGACTTCGCGGGAAAGTCTCGATACCGATTTCCATCGATACCATGAAAGCGGCGGTCGCCCGCGCCGCGCTCGACGAAGGGGCGGATCTGGTCAACGACATCAGCGCGCTGCGCTTCGACCCGGCGATGGCCCCTCTGGTTGCCGCGGAAAAGGTGCCGGTGGCGCTCATGCACATGCAGGGGACGCCTCAGACCATGCAGCAGGATCCCTTTTATGAAGATGTGGTCGAAGAGGTCAAGGCGTTTCTGCAGAGCCGCATCCAGTTTGCGCTCGAGGCCGGCGTGGATCGTGAGCGAATCATCGTCGATCCGGGAATCGGCTTCGGCAAAAATGTGGACCACAACCTGGCGCTGCTGCGTGGTCTCAGCGCGCTCACCGCTTTGGGCCGGCCCGTCCTGGTGGGAACGTCGCGCAAGACCTTTATCGGCAAGCTGCTCGAATCCGGTCCTGAGGAGCGGCTGGAAGGGAGCCTGGCTGCGGCGGTGGCCGCGGTGCTGGCCGGCGCGAACGTCATTCGGGTCCACGACGTGAAGGAGGCCGCTCGCGCCGTACGGATCGCCGACGCGCTCCGCTTCGGCGCGCCTGAGCCGATGGGAGCGAGACGTGCTTGAGATCTTCAGCCAGCTCCGCTGGCAGGATGTGGTGGACATCGGCATCATCGCCTTCGTCATCTACCGCCTGATCCACATGATCCGGGGAACGCGCGCCATGCAGATGATCATCGGGCTCGTGGTGGTCCTGCTGGCTTACGTCGCGTCGCAGATGCTGGGTCTTTTCACTCTCAACTGGGTGCTGGATAATTTTTTGGGCTCGATCATCCTGGTCGTCATCGTGATCTTTCAGAGCGATATCCGTCGCGCCCTCACCCAGGTTGGCACCACGCCGCTGTTCAGCGGGCCGGACCGGATCGAGCGCGGCCAGGCATTGGAAGAGATCACCAAGGCCGTGGTTTCTCTCGCCAGCAAAAGGGTTGGGGCGCTGATCGTGCTCGAGAGAGAAGTCGGCTTGAACGAGTACATCGAGGTTGGGACTGCGCTCGACGCGCGCGTGAGCCGGGAGCTTGTGGAGAGCGTCTTTCTGCCCCACTCGCCGATCCACGACGGCGCCCTGGTGATACAGAAAGGGAGGGTGGCTGCGGCGAGATGTTTTCTGCCGCTCAGCGTGGATTCGGGGCTGAGCAAAGAACTCGGCACGCGCCACCGGGCGGCCGTCGGTCTGACTGAAGAGACCGACGCGGCCGCGATTGTCGTGTCGGAGGAGCAGGGGAAGATCTCTCTGGTGGTGGGCAGCAAGGTGACGCAGGATCTCGACGGCCCGCAACTGCGCGGCGCGCTGCAGCAACTCTTCGGCACATGAAGCGCGCTTGGGAAAAATTGATCTCTTGGGCGAGCAGCGATATGGGTCTCAAGCTCTTCTCGCTCCTCTTCGCCCTGGGGCTTTGGCTGTTTGTCAACGCGGGGCAGAAGGCGGCGGAGAAGTCCCTTGAGGTGCCGGTGGAGTTCCGCAATATCCCGTCGGATCTCATGGTGGCGAATTCGGGCCTGGGCCAGATCGAGCTGCGCGTGATGGGACCTCCCGCTCTCCTTTCCACCCTGGACCCGGATTATCTCAAAGTCGTGTTGGATCTGGACGGGGCGCGCGCGGGGACATCGACTTTTAGATTGAGCGCGGATTTTTTCAATCCGCCGCGCGGGGTGAGGATCACGCGGATCAGCCCGTCGGTGATCAATCTCAAGATCGAGACGGTAGCGGTGCGGCCCCTGCCCGTCACCGTGCGTCTCGGCGCGAAGCCTCCTTTCGGCTATAAGGTCGCCCGCGTGGATGTGAGTCCAGACACGGTCAAAGTTCGCGGCCCCGCGAACGAGGTGAATCGGATGACTTCGGTGGAGACCGTGCCGGTCGAGCTCGAGGGGGCCAAGGGGCAAGTCACACGCGAGGTTCGCCTCAGCTCCGCGGACCAAACCCTGTCGTTTTCTCCCGACCGAGTTACCGTGTCGGTGGTGCTGGAAGAAGAGTTGATGACCAGAGAGTTTAGCCGCGTCGATGTGAAGGCCAAAGACTTTGCCGGAAAGTACAGCGTGAGCCCGCGCCAGGCGCAGCTCCGGCTGTCAGGTCCCAAGCGGATTGTCAACCAGCTCCAGTTGGGGCCGGAGCAGGTCTATCTCAACCTGAAAGGATTGAGTCCGGGCAGCCACGCGCTGCCCCTGAGCTTCAATCTGCCGCGGGAGGTCAAGGTGTTGGAGCAGAAGCCGGAGCGCTTCAAGGTCATCATTTCGAACCCCGAGGCGTGACATATAGATAAAGGAGCGAGAAGGAATGTCTTCAGAAAAAATCAAGAAGATCAGGCACAAGCGACAACTGTTTGGCACCGATGGAGTGCGGGGCGTGGCGAACCTGGAGCCGATGACCTCAGAGATGGCCTTGAAGCTGGGCCGGGCCCTGGCCTGGGTTCTGCACGATCCCGCTCCTCATTCTGTGGGCGCGCCGGCCGGGAGCAGGTCGCTTTCGCCGGCCAAGCTGCGTGGCGGCCATGGGCAGCACCGCTACAAGATCCTCATCGGCAAGGACACGCGTCTTTCAGGCTACATGCTGGAGACGGCGTTAGCTTCGGGAATCTGCTCGATGGGCGCCGACGTGCTGCTCGTCGGGCCGCTGCCGACGCCGGGCGTGGCGTTCCTGACGCGCAGCATGAGGGCCGACGCAGGCGTGGTGATCTCGGCGTCTCACAACGCCTTCCAGGACAACGGCATAAAGTTCTTCTCCTACGAGGGATTCAAACTCCCGGACGAGACCGAGGCGCGGATGGAGGAGATGATTTTTAGCGGAGAGACCGAGCGGCACAGGCCCACGGCCGAGGAGATCGGCAAGGCCTTTCGCATCTCCGATGCCGTCGGAAGGTACATCGTCTTTCTCAAGAATTGCTTTCCCCGTCATCTCACGTTGGAGGGAATGAAGATCGTGGTCGACTGCGCCCACGGCGCGGCCTACCGGGTGGCGCCCGAGGTGTTAAGCGAATTGGGGGCCGAGGTGATTCCCATCGGCGTCCATCCGGACGGGGAGAACATCAATCGGGGTTGCGGCTCGCTCTATCCTGAGACGGCGTGCCAGGCATTGCTGGAGCATGGGGCGGACTTGGCATTGTCCATGGATGGCGACGGGGATCGCGCGATCTTCGTCGATGAGCGGGGCGAGGTGGTGGACGGGGATCATGTCCTCGCCATATGCGCGAAGGAGATGCGCGAGAAGGGAACTCTGAACGGTGGAACGGTCGTGGCAACGGTGATGAGCAACCTGGGATTGGAGCTGGCCCTGGAGGGAATGGGGCTGAAGCTCGCGCGCACTGAAGTGGGAGACCGCTACGTAGTCGAAGAGATGCTGCGCGGCGGGTTCAACCTGGGCGGCGAGCAGTCCGGCCATCTCCTCTTTCTCGATCACAATACGACCGGCGACGGCTGCCTAACTGCTCTCCAGCTTCTGGCCGTCATGGTCGAAACAGGACGGCGACTTGGGGAATTGAAAAAAGTGATGACGCGGCTTCCTCAGGTGCTGCTCAACGTTGGGGTCAAAGAGAAAAAGGATATGTCGAGCCTGCCGCGGTTGCGCGCCAAGATCGCGGCCGTGGAAAAAGAACTCGGCGCGCGCGGCAGGATATTGGTGCGCTACTCCGGGACCGAGCCGCTGGCGCGGATCATGCTGGAAGGGGAAAACGAAGAGCGGATCCGCCGGATGGCGGAGGAGATCCGTAGGGAGCTGGGAAGCAAGGAGTAAATTGCGGGAGTTCAAACCGTTCAAATGGTTTAAGCCGTTCAATGTCTTGAACAAATTAATTACGAAACTGGCGTGTGCTTAGCCATGTTACGTCTAGGTGTCAATATCGATCATGTGGCCACGGTCAGGCAAGCGAGAAGAATCGATGTTCCCGATCCGGTGGAAGCCGCGCTGCTGGCGGAGAAGGGCGGGGCGGATGGCATCACGGTCCACTTGCGCGAGGATCGGCGCCATATTCAGCAGCGCGACGTCGAACGGCTGCGCGCGAAGGTGAAGAGCAAGCTCAATCTGGAGATGGCGGTGACGCCGGAGATGGCGCGTCTCGCGGAGCAGCTTCGGCCGGATGACGCCTGTTTTGTTCCTGAGCAGCGCGACGAGCTGACCACTGAAGGCGGTCTGGATGTGCGCTCCCAAAGCGCCAGGGTCCGTGACGCGGTCGAGCGTCTCCAGGCGCGCGGGATAAGAGTCAGCCTGTTCATCGATCCTGACGACAGTCAAATTGAGGCGAGCCGAGAAACCGGCGCCCACGGCGTGGAGATCCACACCGGCCGCTACGCCAATGCGCTTGGAGACAAGTCGAGAGATCTCGGCGAGGTTGCCGCCGCTGTCGCGTTCGCGCGCCGCCTGGGGCTGGAGGTTCACGGTGGTCACGGGCTGAACTACGACAACGTGCTTCCCATCGCCCGCATTCCTGAGATCGTGGAGCTCAACATCGGCCACAGCATCGTGGCGCGGGCGATCATGGTCGGCATGGAACAGGCGGTCAGGGAGATGAAGGAGCTGCTGAGAAAGGCGAGGGAAGCATGAAAAGCGTTCAAAACGTTCAAACGGTTCAAATCGTTCAACGGTTTGAACGGCGGGAACGACATAGCGGGAGGAGTTCAAAACGTTCAAGTGGTTCAATCCGTTGAACAGCTTGAACGACTTAAACGGCTTGAACCTATGTTTGTTGTTACTGGAGAGGAGATGCGCGAGCTGGACCGTCTGACGATCCAGAAATATCGCGTGCCGAGCCTCACGTTGATGGAGCGTGCCGGAGAGGCCGTTGCGCAGGCGCTGCTCGATCGCTTCGGAAAAATCGCCAAGGGAGGAGTCCTCGTCGTTTCCGGGAAGGGCAACAACGGCGGCGACGGCCTGGTAGTGGCGCGCCATCTCAAAAAAAAAAGAATACCCTGTGAGGTTGTTCTCCTGGGATGCAAGGAGGAGCTCTCGCCGGACGCGGCGGAAAATCTCCGCGCTTATCTCAAGGTCAAGGGGAAGGTATTTGAGGATGGTGGGAATTCCCTGGCATTGCTCGGCGAGCGGCTGAAAGGAAAGAAGTTGGTGGTTGACGCTATCCTGGGGACGGGGTTGAGAGAAGATGTGCGCGGCCTCTATGCCGAGTCCATCACGATGATAAACACTTCAGGTCTCCCGGTTGTGGCCGTGGATGTGCCTTCGGGTTTAGACAGCGACAGCGGCAAACCGTTGGGCACTGCGATTAAAGCGGAGATGACGGTTGCTCTCGGCTGTCCCAAGCTAGGGGAGGTCATCCATCCCGGGCTTTCATATGTAGGAGCGCTGGTGGTGGCGGACATCGGCATTCACCCTGATGCTATCAAAGAGGTCCGTCCTCGAACTGGGTTGCTCGAAGATGAGGAGATCGGCTGGCTCGTTCCCGAGAGAGAGCCGGACAGCCACAAAGGGAGCTACGGTCATCTTCTCGTCATGGCAGGCTCGCGGGGCAAGACCGGCGCGGCGATCCTGGCGTGCAGAGCGGCGATGCGCGTGGGCGCCGGACTGGTCACGCTGGCCGCCGCGCGCTCTCTCAACGACATTTTCGCCGGCGCGCTGGTGGAGGTCATGACCGAGCCGCTGAAAGATAATGCTGGCGAGGAGCTGGAGCCGCTCAGCGATCAGGAGTGGCGCCGCTTGCTGGATAAAAAGAGCGCCTTGCTCTTCGGTCCGGGGATAGGAGTCAAGGACTCGACCCGCAGCGCGCTCTGGTGGCTGCTGAGAAATCTCGAGATCCCGTGTGTGATCGATGCCGACGGGCTCAATCTTCTGGCCGGACGTGTGGAGAGACTGAGTGGCGCCAAGTCGCCGCCGGTTCTTACCCCCCACCCCGGTGAGATGGCCCGGCTCATCGGAGCGGATGCTGCCGCGGTTAACCGGGACAGAGTTGGCGTTGCGCGCTCATTCGCGCAGGAGCATCGCTGTTATGTCGTGCTCAAAGGGGCGCGGACCGTAATCGCCACTCCTAGCGGTCAGGTATTCATCAATTCAACCGGGAATGCAGGCATGGCGAGCGGCGGGATGGGCGATGTGCTGGCGGGAATTTTGGCCGGGCTTCTGGCCCAGGGTTTTACAGTCGAGGATGCTCTGAAGCTCGGGGTTTTTCTTCATGGTTTTGTCGGCGATCAAGTCGCCGCCGCGAAGGGGCAGATGGGGCTTATCGCCACGGACGTGATCGAGGGATTGCCGGAATGCCTGAAGCTGCTTAAAGCGGCCAGGCATTCCGAATGATGAATTTTGAATGTTGAATTTTAAATTATGGAACCCGATCCGAGAATTCAAAATTCAAAACTCAAAATTCAACATTCGACCGCGTTCAGTACGGTCTCTCGGTCCGCGGCCCAGACTCGGGCCTGGGGAAAGAAGTTGGGACGACTGTTGAGAGGCGGAGAGATCATCGGGCTCAGCGGGGAGTTGGGGAGCGGGAAGACTTGCTTCGTGCGCGGTATGGCCGAGGGCTTACAAGTGGCGAAAGAGGCGTGGATTCGCAGCCCTACTTTCACGCTGATCAACGAGTACGACGGCCGGCTGCCGCTCTATCACATCGATCTTTACCGCGTCGGCAGCCGGAAGGAGATGGAGGAGTTGAATCTCCGGGAATATCTCTTTTCTGACGGAGTGAGCGTCATTGAGTGGTTCGAGCATCTTCCGGAAGATGAGGTCGACGAGTGGCTGCAGATCGACTTTGAGCACGGCGGCGGGAACAGGCGAAAATTGATTTTCGCGGCGCACGGAGAACGATACGAGGAGATCACCGAGCGTTTAATGGTTAGACGGAACCCTCACCCTTCCCTCTCCCTTGAAGGGAGAGGGTTAAAGGTGAGGGATTAGGGGTTGAAGGGTTGAGAGGGAATTTTAGATTTTCGATTGCCGATTTCCGATTAATCTAAAATCCAAAATCTAAAATCGAAAATGGGATAGGGGTCTGGAGATGGGTTTGGTGGTACAAAAATACGGCGGCACATCCGTGGGGAGCGTGGAGCGGATCAAGCAGGTCGCGAGCAAGGTAGTCGCCGCCAAACGGGCGGGGCACGACGTCGTCGTGGTGGTTTCGGCGATGGCCGGCGAGACCAACAGGCTGGTGGGCCTGGCGCAGCAGGTTGCCGATTCGCCGGATGAGCGGGAGCGCGACGTGCTGCTGGCTTCGGGAGAGCAAGTCTCTACGGCTCTGCTGGCGCTGGCGATCAAAAGCCTGGGCTATAAAGCGCGCTCATTCCTGGCGCATCAGGTCCGCATCGAGACCGATAAGGCTTACGGGAGAGCGCGGATCAAGAGCATCAATTCGACCCGTGTCCGTCAGTCTATCAAAGGTGGGGAGATCGTGGTGGTGGCGGGCTTCCAAGGGGTGGACGAAGAGGGTAACATTACGACCCTGGGTCGGGGCGGGTCGGACACCAGCGCGGTGGCGGTCGCGGCGGCGCTCAACGCCGAGCTCTGCGAGATCTACACCGACGTGGAAGGGGTTTTCACCACCGATCCCGATATCTGTCCGGCGGCCAGGAAGCTCGGCCGGATCTCTTACGAAGAGATGCTCGAGATGGCGAGCATGGGCGCCAAGGTGCTGCAGATCCGCGCTGTGGAGCTTGGCATGAAATTCAAGGTGCCGATCCATGTCCGCTCGAGCTTCACCGAAGCCGAAGGGACATGGGTGGTCGAGGAGGATGAAAGCATGGATTCGGTTCTCGTGTCGGGCGTGACCTACGACAAGGACGAGGCTAAGATCACTCTGCTGAGCGTTCCGGATCGTCCCGGACTCGCCGCCCAGATCTTTACTCCTATCGCCGAGGCGC